>NZ_WNXE01000001.1:150584-195835 GCF_010993615.1 Arhodomonas sp. KWT
GTCCATATTTATCGAGCACCCCGTGGATATTGACTGCCTGCCGGTAGTTGAGTACGACCGCGATCCCCGAAGGGTGTTTCCCGGGCCCGGCGAGCTTGTCGATACCCACGCGCTGGCGTAACGCCTTGAGCCTGTTCCGGCTTTTCACATCGATCATTGCGACCGTCAGTTCGATGTCACGGCCGACCAGCGGGAGGTAGACAGTCTCGGATCCCGACGGCCAGGAGATCTGAATATCGTCGATAAAGTACAGGCGATGGGTGGTGCGGCTGCCGGTATTGGGGTTGACCACCGTATGCTTCTTCTCGGTCAGCTTGCCATGCAGCTGGGTCGCTGTTTCCCTCAGCTTTGTATCCCGCCACAGCCCATGGGCGGTAATGAAAAGGCCCAGCGCTATGATAACGAGGTCCAGCAGGACGAGGAGGAGGAGCAGTGGAAGGGGAACGCTCTGCCTGTCGAAAGCAAATGCCACAGGCAGCATGAGACCGAGAAGCGTAAGGACAACCCCGAAGAACAGGGCAAGCCACTTGAAGAGGATCAGGCGCAGATGAATCGAACGGGCGTGGTATCGCTCCAGTGCGCTCAAGGGGCGATTGTCAGTGTCCAACTCGGCTCCTTGCCAGCAGTTCCGGGATCATCTTCAAGAGCGGTATGGTATCAGCAGGGCAGAAAGCCCTACACCTGATGTTTCTCGATAGACTCCAGATCGGAATTGTCGGCCGCCTGGTCCACGGTGTGGGCTCGCCATTCCCGGCGACACCGCATAGGCTGTAGTCCATCGATCCGGGAGGGCCCCATGAGCCTTCGTCACGACCATCCGCGCTTCTGGCGTGATCCGGCGCTGCCCTTCCTCGAGGCCCGTCGGGTCACGGACGGCCGGCGTGTCTGCTACGCCAGGCACAGCCACGAGAGCTTCTCCATCGGCGCGGTTACTGGCGGCAACAGCACGTACTGGAACCAGGGCCATGCCGAAACGGTCGCCCCCGGTACCGTGGTGGTCATGAATCCCGAAGCGGTGCATGCCTGCAATCCCATCGACGAGCGCCCCTGGTCGTACGACATGCTCTACCTGGACACCGCCTGGCTCGGCGCACTGCAGCGGGAACTCGGTGCGCCCGGCCACCTCGACGTACAGCTATACACTGCCCGCTCGAGTCGCCACCCGGCCCTGTATCGGCGCCTGACGACCCTCTGCGACACCCTCTTCGATCCGGATGCCGGTCGCCTGGCCAGGGAAACCGAGGCCACCGCGCTGGTCGTGGAGATGCAGCGCTGCCTCACACCGAGGATGCCACCATCCGGTAACGACCCCCTCGGTCTGCGTCGCGCGGCGGACTACATCGACACCCACTGTACGGAGGCCATCGGGCTGGACGACATCTGCCGTGTCGCCGGCCTGTCCCGCTCCCACCTGGTGCGATGCTTCAAGGCCCACTTCGGGCTGACGCCCCACGCCTTCCTCACCGACCGGCGCGTTCGGTTCGCTCGTCGCCAGGTGCGCCGTGGCCGTCCCATCGCCGAGGTCGCCGCGGACTGCGGCTTCGCCGATCAGGCACACTTCCAGCGCACCTTCAAGCGTCTGCAGGCGGCCACGCCGGGACAGTATGCCGCGGGTCACAGCAGCAGATAGAGCGCACTCGCCGCCAGCAGCACCGCTATGCCGCGATTGAACAGGCGCACCCTCGCCGGACGGTCCAGGAACCGCCTCAGGTGGGCACCGGCATAGGCCCAGCAGCCGATCGACAGGTAGCAGATCACGAAGAACAGGGTCGCGAACCACGCCACCAGGCCGAGGTCACCGCCCGCCGCATAGGCCCCCATGCCAGCCATCGAGGCCAGCCAGGCCTTGGGGTTGAGCCACTGCATGGTCGCGCCCACCAGCCATGACGGCGCCGCCGCGGGGGCGGCCGTCTCCAGGCGGCCGTCGTCCGCCGCAAGGCGACAGGCCAGGTAGAGCAGGAAGGCCACGCCGGCCCAGCGTACCCCCTCGATAATGCCCGGCCAGCGGACCATCAGCCGGTGAAGGCCCAGACCGATCAGCACCAGCAGCAGGGTGAAGCCGACCGTCGCGCCGGTGACATGGCGCAGGCTAGCCCGGAATCCATGCCGTGTCCCGGCGCTCAGCGCCACCAGGTTCACCGGGCCGGGGGAAAGGGAGGCCGCCAGTGCGAAGGCGGCCATGGACAGCGACAGGGTCACGGTCATGGGGGATGTCCTCGGTGTCTTGATCTCGTGCCGGCCAGGCTGGAACGCCGCGCGGCCGGTGTATTGAACGGGATTGCTACCGGGCGCGACGGGGGCGGGGCGGCGGACAACGCCCGCCGGCTTCCTGTATCCTTGAGGCCGATTGATGACGGTGTCGAGCAGAGTCGTCTCCCCGCGAAGCGCTCCCTCTCCCACGCCAGCAGAAGATGTGTGCCGTTGATGGCAAAGCGACGTTATGAATCCCGGGTCGATCACCGTGAAACCCCTTGACCATGCCGGGTTGGGTGACCAGCTGACGACCGGGCGGGGTGTGATGTCCGTCGGCGGCCGGGCCGTCCCCGCGGTGCCGTGAACGACGACGCGTCATCCGAGGCCGGCGCCGCGGCGGACGAGGGCTTCATGGCCCGCGCCCTGGCCCTTGCCGGGCGTGCCGCCGAGGCGGGCGAGGTGCCCGTGGGGGCGGTGGTGGTCGCCGGCGACGGGAGCGTGATCGGCGAGGGCTGGAACCGGCCCATCGCCGACCACGACCCCACGGCCCACGCGGAGATCGTGGCGGTGCGCGACGCCGCCCGTCGGCGTGCCGCCTACCGCCTGCCCGACGCCACGCTCTACGTGACCCTGGAGCCCTGCCCCATGTGCGTGGGGGCGCTGGTCCACGCGCGGGTGCGCCGCGTGGTCTTCGGCGCCGCGGACCCGAAGACCGGCGCCTGCGGCGGCGCGCTGGCGCTGCACGGGCACGCCAGTCACAATCATCGCCTGCAGGTCGACGGCGGGGTGATGGCCGATGCCTGCGGCGAGCGGCTGCAGCGCTTCTTCCGTGCCCGGCGCGCCGCCTCGCGGCCGGCGGTGCGGCTGGTCCGGCTGACCCCGGAGAATGCCCACGGCTACGAGGGCGTCGCGGTGGGCGAGGGCCAGGGGGCATTCGTGAGCGACGCGCCGACGCTGATGCGGCGCCACTTCCGCGAGGGTTATGCCGAGGCGCTGTACGGCATCGAGGCCGGCGGCCGGCCGGTGGGGCTGATGGCGCTGGTGCCGCCGGTACAGGGTGTGGACTATCCCGGACGGCGCGGCGACGAGGCCTGGCTGGAGGGGCTGCGCATCGACCGCCGTCATCAGGGGCGGGGTGTGGCGACCCGGGCGCTGCGCGGGATCGTCGCGATCGCGGCCCGGCGCTATCGGTGGCTGAGCCTGACGGTGAACCTGCGCAACGACAAGGCCGAGGCGGCGTACCGGCGTTTCGGTTTCCGCGACACGGGGGCGCTCTATCACGGCGGACCGGCGGGGCCGCAGCGCATACTGACCCTGCCGCTGGACACGGAGGACGAGAATGGCGAAGGGACCTGAACGGGTGGCGCGGGCGCTCGCCGAGCGTGGCCGCGAGGTCACCATCGAGTCGGTGGACGAGTCCACCCGCACCGCGGCCGAGGCCGCCGCGGCGCTGGGCGTGGACGTCGGCCAGATCGCGAAGAGCCTGGTTTTCCGCGGTGTCGACAGCGGTGATGCGCTGCTGGTCATCGCCAGCGGCGACCGGCGCGTGGACGAGGTGCTGCTGGCCGAGCTCGCCGGCGAGGGCATCGGCCGCGCGGATGCCGCGTTCGTGCGCGAGCATACCGGCTTCGCCATCGGCGGTGTCCCCCCGGTAGGCCATCCGGAAAGGCTGCGCTGCTGGCTGGACGACGCGCTGTGGCGCTTCGAGCGTGTCTGGGCCGCGGCGGGCTCGCCGTTCGCGGTCTTCCCCGTGGCGCCCTCGGCGCTGCCCGAACTCACCGGCGGGACACGGGCCCGCGTGACGCGATAGCGGAGGAATGATGGGCGGTTGGCTGGAGCTGCGGCATCTGCGCAGCCTGAAGACGATCTGCGAGACGGGCAGCCTGGTCGCCGCGGCGGAGCGGCTGAATCTCACCCAGAGCGCGCTCTCTCACCAGATCAAGGGGCTTGAGTCCCGCGTCGGCGCGGAGCTGTTCTTCCGCCGCTCGCGGCCGCTGCGCCTCGCCCCGGCAGGGCAGATGCTGCTGGAGCTCGCCGACCGCGTGCTCCCGGAGGTGGAGACCGTCGAGCAGCGGCTCAACAACCTGGCCGCGGGCCAGGGCGGGCGGCTTCACCTCGCGATCGAGTGCCACAGCTGCTATCAGTGGCTGCTGCCCACGATGGAACGCTACCGCGAGCGCTGGCCGGAGGTGGAGATGGACCTGTCCATGGGGTTCAATTTCCACCCGCTGCCGGCGTTGGTGCGCGGCGATATCGACATGGTTATCACCTCCGACCCGGACCCGGCGCTCACCGGCATTCACTACTCGCCGCTGTTCCGCCACGAGGTCCAGCTGGCCGTGCCCGCGGGCTCCACGCTCGCCGCCCAGGACCACATCGAGCCCGAGGACCTGGCGGACCAGACCCTGATCACCTACCCGGTGTGCCGGTCGCGGCTGGACGTGTTCAGCCGTTTCCTGGACCCGGCCGGTGTGGCGCCCGCGGCGGTGCGTACCTCCGAGCTCTCGGTGATGATCGTCCAGCTCGTGGCGAGCCGCCGCGGCGTGACCGCGATGCCGAGCTGGGCGCTGGAGGAGCACCTCGCCCGGGGCCAGATCCAGGTCTGCCGGCTCGGGCCCGGCGGGCTGTGGAGCACGCTCTATGCCGCGGTGCGCGAGGAGGAGGCCACGCTGCCGTACCTGAGCGGCTTCATCGCCGCCGCGCGCCGGCTCACCGGCGAGACCCTGCGCGGCATCCGCCCGGTGTCGCTGCCGGAGTGAGGCCGCCGAGGTGAATACCCTGGCGCTTTTCGTGGTGACGGCGCTGGCGGAGATCGCCGGCTGTTACCTGCCGTATCTCTGGCTCAACGAGGGACGCAGCCCGTGGCTCCTGCTGCCGGCGGCCGCGAGCCTCGCGCTGTTCGTCTGGCTGCTTTCTCTCCACCCCACCGCGGCAGGGCGGGTCTACGCGGCCTACGGCGGGGTCTACGTCGCCACCGCCGTGGTCTGGCTGTGGGCTGTGGACGGGATTCGGCCGACCGCGTGGGATCTGCTCGGTTCCGCGGTGGCACTGACCGGGATGGCAATCATCATGTTCGCCCCGCGCGCCGCCTGAGCACCTACGCCGGGCCGGGGGCGATGTAGAATGGCGGCCCGGCAAACGACAGGAGTCGATCCATGGCGAATATCTTCAAGCAGATCGTCGACGGCGAGATGGACGCGGACATCGTCTACCAGGACGATCGGGTCACCGCCTTCCGTGACATCGCGCCCAAGGCGCCGACACACATCCTCATCGTGCCGAACAAGGTCATCGAGACGGTGGACGACATCGCCGACGAGGACGAGGCGCTGATCGGGCACATGGTGGTGGTGGCGCGCGATCTCGCCCGCCGCGAGGGGATCGCGGAGTCCGGTTACCGGCTGCTGGTCAACTGCCGTGAGCACGGTGGCCAGGAAGTCTATCACCTGCACGTCCATCTCATGGGCGGTCGTCCCATGGGGCCGATGGTGGTGGGCTGACCCGGGATCGCGTCGGCCGCGGGCGCCCGCTCCGCGGCCGCTAGAACGGCCAGACCAGCGGTGCGATCGTCACCGCCACCGCCATGGTGAGGAGGTTGAGCGGCAGGCCGAAGCGGAGGTAGTCCGCGAAGCGGTAGCCGCCGGGGCCGAAGACCATCAGGTTGGTCTGGTAGCCCAGTGGCGAGGAGAAGCTCGCCGAGGCGGCGATCATCAGGCAGATCATGAACGGTGTGGGGTTCACCCCCAGGCCCTGCGCCGCCGACAGCGCCACCGGGAAGACCAGCACCGCGGCGGCGTTGTTGGTGATCATCTCCGTGAACAGCGAGGTGACCGCGAACACCGCGAGCAGCACCAGCCAGGGCCGTCCCCCGGCCGCGCTCACCAGCGCGTCGGCGAGAGTGGTGGCGGCGCCGCTGTTGGCCATCGCCTGGCCCACGCCCAGTGCCGCACCGATCACCAGCAGGACGGACCAGTCCACGTGCCGCCGGGCCTCGGCGCTGCTGGTGCAGCCGGTGAGGACCATGCCGCCGGCGGCGAGCAGGGCGGCGTTGAGCATCGTGAGCACGCCGCTGGCGGCCGCGGCGACCATGGCGGCGAGCAGCCCGAGCGCGATCCAGGCCTTGTCGTGGCGGCGGGGTGCGGAATCCTCCACCTGGCTGACCAGAAAGAAGTCGCGGCCGTTGCGCTGGCGCTGGAGAAAGCTCGGGTGGGTCTCCAGCAGCAGCGTGTCGCCGGCCTGCAGCACGATGTCGCCGATCTTGCCGGACAGGCGCCGGCCACCACGGGCCACCGCCACTACGGCGGCGTTGTATTCGCTGCGGAAGCGCCCGGCGCGGATGCTGCTGCCCACCAGCGGACACTCGTTGGAGACCACCGCCTCGACCATGCAGCGCTGGTCGCGCCGGCCCTGAAGCTTGTGCACCTGGTCGGTGGCGGGCTGGAGGCCGCGCATGCGCTGGAGGTCCACCACCGATTCCACCACCCCGGCGAAGACCAGCCGGTCGCCGGCCTGGAGCCGCTCGCTGGGGGCAACCGCGGGCAGGACCTGGCCGTCGCGCTCGATCTCCGCGAGGAACAGGCCGGGCAGGTGGCGCAGGCCCGCCTGCTCGATACTGCGTCCCACCAGCGGCCCGTCCGGGTCGACCACCACCTCCGCGGTGTAGCGCCGGGGGTCTGCGTCGATGTCCAGCGCGGCGCGGTTGTCCGGCAGCAGCCGGGGGCTCGCGACCAGGATGTAGACCAGCCCCAGCAGGGCCACGGGCACGCCTACCCAGGCGAGGTCGAACAGCGCGACCGGGGCCACCGCCGGCTCGCCCTGGATCAGTCCGGCGACCACCAGGTTGGTGCTGGTCCCGATCAGGGTGCACATGCCGCCGAATATCGAGGCGTAGGACAGTGGCAGGAACAGCCGCGAGGCGGGCAGACGCGTACGTTTGGCGAGGTCGCTCACCACCGGCAGGAACATCGCGACCACCGGGGTGTTGTTGAGGAATGCCGACAGCCCGGAGACCGGCGGCAGCAGCCGCAGCTGGGCGCTTAGCAGCCGCCGCGGCCTGCCCACGATGGGCTCGCTGATGATCGCGAGCGCCCCGGTGCGCACCAGTCCGGCGACCACCACGAACAGCAGCCCCACGGTCACCAGGCCCGGGTTGCCGAAGCCGGCCACGGCCTCGGCGGGGGCGAGCAGCTGGTCGGTGCCGGTGAGCGCGGTGGCGGTCATGAGCACGCCGAGGGCGCCGAACAGCAGGGTGGTGGGGGAGGCGGCGTTGCGCGCGAGGCCGATGATCACGGCGAGCACGACGGCGATCGTGAGCCAGGCTTCCCAGGTCAACGCGTTCCTCCCGGTGTGATGGCTGCCGGCGCTCCGGCACGGGCACCGCGCGCGCCGTTGGGGCGCGCGCGGCCGGGGGCCGTGCCCCGAGGGGGCTATTCTACGGCAGGCAGCGGATCGTGGAAGTGGCGTCCCGCGGTGACTTCCGGGACCACGCCGGTGCGCACCACGAAGTCACCGAAGCACTCGCCGTCCCCGCGCTCCCGGGCGTAGTCGCCGAGCAGCGCGCCCAGGGTCTCGAGGATCGTGGCCTCGTCGATGTTCTCGCGGTAGAGCTTGGCGAGGCGCGAGCCGGTGCGGTTGCCGCCGAGGTAGAGGTTGTACTTGCCCAGCGCCTTACCCACGAAACCGATCTCGGCGATGTAGGGCCGGGCACAGCCGTTGGGGCAGCCGGTCATGCGGGTGACGATCGGGTCCGCCTCCGGATCCAGGCCGGCGTCGCGCATCAGCGTCTCGAGTTTGTCGACGAAGGTCGGCAGGTAGCGCTCGCTCTCCGCCATGGCCAGCCCGCAGGTAGGGAAGGCCACGCAGGCCATGGAGGCGGCGCGCAGGGCCGAGGCGTGGCGCTCCAGGCCGTATTCCTCGATCAGCGACTGGATGCGCTCGCGCTGGCCCTCGGCCACGCCGGCGATCACCACGTTCTGGTTGGTGGTGATGGCGATGTCGCCCTCGTGGACCCCGGCGATGGCGCGCAGGCCGCTCATGATCCGGCGCTCGTCGTCGAAGTCGGCGACCCGGCCGTTCTGCACGAACAGCCCGTAGTGCCAGTCGCCGTCGTCGCCCTGGTACCAGCCGAGGCGGTCGGTGTTGTCGTCGAAGCGGTACGCCCGGGCCGGTTCGAGCTCGTGGCCCAGGCGTTTCTCCACCTCGCGGCGGAACCAGTCGGCGCCGTGGTCGTCCACGGTGTACTTCAGCCGGGCGTGCTTGCGGTTGGCACGGTCGCCGTGGTCACGCTGCACGAGCATGATCTTCTCGGCGACCTCGACCACCTGGTCGGGGGTGCAGAAGCCGATGACCTCCCCCACGCAGGGGAAGGTCGCGGTCTCGCCGTGGGTCATGCCCATGCCACCGCCGATGGTGACGTTATAGCCGACGAGGGTGCCGTCGTCGTCCAGGATGGCGATGAAGCCGATGTCGTGGGCGAATACGTCCACGTCGTTCTCCGGCGGCACCGCGAGGGCGATCTTGAACTTGCGGGGCAGGTACTGTGGGCCGTAGAGCGGCTCCTGCTCCTCGGGGCCGCCGGCGACGCGCTCTTCGCCCAGGAAGATCTCGTGGTAGGCGCGGGTGCGCGGCAGCAGGTGGGCGCTGATCTCGTGGGCGAGCTCGAAGGTGCGCCGGTGCACCGCCGAGCGCCGCGGGTTGGCGGTGGCGATGACGTTGCGGTTGACGTCGCCGCAGGCGGCGATGCAGTCCAGCGCGGCGGCGTCGATGCCCTGGATGTGCTGCTTGATGTCGCGTTTGAGCACGCCGTGGAACTGGAACGTCTGGCGCGTCGTCAGCCGCAGGGTGCCATTGGCGTAGGTGCGCGCGAGCTCGTCCATCTTCAGCCACTGCGCCGGGGTGACCACGCCGCCGGGCAGGCGTACGCGGACCATGAACGAGTACAGCGGCTCCAGCTTCTGACGGCGGCGCTCGCTGCGCAGGGCGCGGTCGTCCTGCAGGTACATGCCGTGGAACTTGGTCAGCTGCAGGCTGTCCTCGGTCACGCCGCCGGTCACCGGGTCGGCGAGCTCGGCGGTCAGGTTGCCGCGCAGGTAGTCGCTGTCGGCCTTCAGCGTCTCGTTGTGGCTGAGCTCTTCGAGCGGTCGGCTGATGTCGTTCATGGTCAGGGCCCGTTGGCTGTTGCCGTGATGCCGTGCCGGCGCGCCCTTTCCCGTGGAGCGGGGCGGCGCGGCCGCAGTGTGATGACGCCGTTCCGGTGGACGCCGGAGCCGCACCGCCGCGGCGCGTGCCGGCTCGTGCGTCCGCCGGGCCGAGCCGTTGTGGCGGTGCGCTCCGGAGCCGTCCTAGTAGACGTCCCGCTGGTAACGCTTGTCCTTTTGCAGGGTGCGAAGGTAGTCGGCGGCGCCCTGCTCGTCGAGCCCGCCGTGCTCGCGGACGATCTCCGTCAGCGCGGCGTGAACGTCGCCTGCCATCCGGTCGGCATCGCCGCAGACGTAGATGTGGGCGCCCTCCTGGAGCCAGGCGTAGACCTCGGCGCCGCTCTCGCGCAGGCGGTCCTGGACGTAGACCTTCCCGCCCTGGTCCCGGGAGAAGGCGACGTCGATGCGCTCGAGCACGCCCTTGTCCCGCCAGGCGAGGAAGTCCGCCTGGTAGAGGAAGTCGGTCTGGAAGTGACGGTCGCCGAAGAACAGCCAGTTGCGGCCGTCCGCACCGGTCTCCTCACGCTCGGCGAGGAAGGCGCGGAACGGTGCGACGCCGGTACCCGGACCGATCATGATCGTCGCCGCCGAGGGGTCGGCGGGCAGCTTGAAGTTCTTGTTGCGGTCGACGTAGACACCCACGGTCTGGCCCGGCTCCAGGCGGTCGGCCAGATAGGTGGAGGCCACGCCCTCGCGCTCGCGGCCATGGGTCTCGTAGCGGACCACGGCGACGGTGAGGTGCACCTCGTCCTCGTCGGCCTGCTGGCTGGAGGCTATGGAATACAGCCGCGGCGGCAGACGCCGGAGTGCCGCCACGAAGGCCTCGGCGGTCACGCCCTCGGCGGGGAAGGCCTCGACCACGTCGATGATCTGGCGCCCGTCCATCCACTCGCGCAGCTCGTCGCGGGCGTCCTCGCCCAGCAGGCGCCGGAGCCCGTCAGCGCCGGCGATCTCCGCCCAGCGTTCCAGGAACGGGCGGGTGAGGGTGGTGATCTCGTAGTCGCGCTGCAGGGTCTCCCGCAGCGTCTCGCCGCCCTCCAGGGCGGCATCGCCGTCCAGGCCGGTGGCGGCGAGCAGCTCGTCCACCACCCGCGGATCGTTCAGGGGCACCACGCCGATGGCGTCGCCGGGCTCGAAGGTCAGCCCGGAGCCTTCCAGCGAGAGCTCTATGTGGCGGGTCTCCTTGTCCGAGCCGCGGCCGTTGAGAACGACGCTGTCCAGGATCTCCGCGGGAAACGGGTTCTTCTTGCTCCATGCCGCGGTGCCGCCGCCGCGGGCCTCGGCCATGGGGATGACGTTGCTCGCCGCCGGCGCGCTTGCGCCGGTGAGCTCGGCGAAGCGGTCCAGGGCGGCGTCGACCCAGGCGGAGGCGTCGTCGTCGTAGTCGACGTCGCAGTCGACGCGCTCGAGCACGCGCTCGGCGCCGAGGGCCTCGAGGCGGGTGTCGAAGTCCCGGCCGGTCTGGCAGAAGTTCTCGTAGCTGGAGTCGCCGAGGGCGAGCACGGCGAAGCGGGCGTCGGCGAGCTTGGGTGCCTTGCGGCCGTTTACCAGCTCGTGGACGGCCTCGGCGGTGTCCGGCGGGTCGCCTTCGCCGTGGGTGCTCACGACGACCATGAGGTTGGCGGCCGCCTTGAGGTCCTTCTTGCCGAAGTCCGCCATGTCGGCGAGGCGGGCGGCGAAGCCGCGGGCCTCCGCGCGCTCGACCGCGAGCTCGGCGATGCCCTCGGCGTTGCCGGTCTGGCTGCCATAGAGGACGGTGATCTCCGGCAGCGCCTCGCCCGCGGGTGCGGTGCGCGCGCCGGACTCGGCATTGGCGGCGGGGCTGGCCGTGGACAGGCCTGCCAGGTAGCCGCTCAGCCAGGTCATCTGGTCGTCGCGCAGGGAGGCGATAAGCGCGTTGAGCTGCTCGGCCTGCTCGGCGCTGAGCGGGCTGTTAGTCTCGAGTAAGGGGCCTTGCGCCATGCTGTCGTCCTCCGCTGGATCCCTCTTGGCGAGCTGGCGGACAGCATAGACCGGCGCTGTTTAGATCGAAAAAGTATAAATCTTTATGTGTTTATGCATTAACAGATTGTTGAACGGCCCGGAACACCTTCCGGCGGGGCCTGTGCCCGTCACGCCCGGCGTGATCCGCCGCGCGGCGTGCCGCCGGAGGGAGCGGTGCGTTGCTGACGGCGCATGTGCGAATCGAGCTCGCGGCGGAGGTTTTCTTCGAAAGAGCGGGCGTCGAGCTCGGCGTCGACCCGCTGTTGCAGCGCCTGGAGCTCTTCGATGCTCAGCCCGTCGAGATCGATCTGCGGCCGGGCGGCGCGGGGGGAGTTACTGGTCGCGGTCATGGCAGGTTCGTGGGGCCTCCCTGGAGGTGCTGGTCACGCATGGGGTCACTGGCGCGGACGCGCGCCGGCGGGGGCCGGCTGTCCGGTTGTCCCGGGTTATCGGGGCGCCTGAGCCGCGTTTCAAGCGGCGCTCACCGGCTGTTGAACTTGTCGGCGAGGCGCTGGAGCTTGCGCTCCTGCACGTTCTGCTGCCCGTCCCCGCGCTTGCGGGACTTGCGCGCCTGCCGACGGCGTTCGGCGGCACGCGCCTTCTGCTCGTCGCGCCGGGTGCGCGCGTGGGCCACGGCCTCCTCGGTGACGGCACCGGCATCGGCGCCGTCGAGGCCGACGCGACGATGACCGGCGATGATCGCCTCGAGGTAGGCGGGCGAATGGGTATAACGCGCCAGGGCCTGCTTGAGCAGCCAGTTGGGCGTTTCGTCGAGCTCCCCGTCGGCGTCGAGATCGGCCCGCAGCGCCTCCTGGATGCCGATGGCGAGCGGGCGCACATGGTCGCGCTCGCGGCTCAGGGCATTCGGATGACGGTCGATCAGCACTTCGAGGAAGTCGCGCGCGCGCTCGGCGCGGCGGCGTTTCTGGTTGGGGGTATTGGACATGGGTTCTCGGGCCTATCCGCGCGCGTGCTCTGCCGGCAACGTTCGATTTTTGCGAAGCATACTGCACCCGCGCCGCCGGGCATAGTCCCGCGTCGCAGGGGGCGCCGCTGCCGGTGTGTGTCTGGCACGGCGCAAGCCGTGCGGTGTAGCCTTGCGCTACACAATCAGAAATGTTTCCGGGGCGGTCTTTCCCCGGCAGCGGTGCCGCCGGCGCGCCGGCGGATCGGATTTTCCTGCTGTTGGATGACTTAAGGAGAGGGGACTAATGCGTAAGCAACTCTGGGCGGCGGCCGGTGCGGTCGCCATGGCGGTGGCCCTGACGGGCTGCAACACCAACCCGGTGCTCGGCGGTGCGTCGTCGACGGTCACGGGTTCGGGGGGCGCGGCGGGGGCGCAGAACGCCTCCAAGGACCTCGTTCGCTGCAGCCGGCCGATCGGTACCGCCGCGCTGTACGAGGGCAACTACAATGGCCTGCGTGACGCCGGCCTGCAGAGTCCGCTGCCGCTGATCCGGGTGATGATGGCCCAGAGCGGCTGCTTCAAGGTGGTCGAGCGGGGCCAGGCCTCGCAGGCGCTGCGCGAGGAGCGCCGGCTCGCCCAGAGCGGCGAGCTGCAGTCCGGCAGCAACATGGGCAAGGGCCAGATGGCCGCGGCGGACTTCATCCTCACGCCCAACGTGGCGTTCAAGGACCCGGACTCCGGCGGCGGCTTCGGCGGTCTCGGTGCGCTGCTGCCCGGCGTCGCGGGCGCTATCGCCGGTGGCGTGAAGACCGAGAACCTGGAGGCGCAGACCACGCTGCTGCTCACCAATATCCGTACCGGCGTGCAGGAGGCCGCGGCCACCGGCACGGCGAAGAAGACGGACGTGAGCTTCGGCGGCTTCGGCTGGGCCAGTGGCGTGGCCGGTGGTGGCGGCTCCTACCAGGACACGGAGATCGGCAAGATCGTGATTGCCGCCTTCGTCGACGCCCACAACAACCTGGTCAGCCAGATGCGCGCGATCCAGCCCAGCTCCCAGCGCCAGGACAAGGGCGTCTATGTCACCGCGGCGGCGCTGAATCTGCGCTCCGGGCCGAACGGTTCGGCGCCGGTGATCACCACCCTCGCCGAGGGTACGCCGGTGGTGCCGACCGGCGAGCGTGAGGGGGCATGGTGGCAGGTTCAGGTGCAGAACAGCGGCCGCAACGGCTGGGTGCACTCCGACTACGTCACGCGGCAGTAGCCGCCGCTCGCCGGCAGCAAGCCGGTGATTCTCCCTCCGCCGGTGCGGTCCCCGGATCGCACCGGCGGGCTTGTGTTAGGGGGGTGGCGAACGCATATCATTGAACAAACCCGATGCGCTCAACCCCAGGTGACGCTGATGAATCGCGACCACTCGATCCCCAAGCAGCAGCTAAAGCGCATGCTGGAGGACGCCCCGTTCGAGCACATGACCAGCAGTGTCCATGTCCTCGACGGCGACCAGCGTGACGAGCGCCATGAGCTTGCGGGCGTATCCATCTATTCCAACGCCCAGGGCTGGATGGCGCAGGTCAACTGGCGCGCCGTGGTGGACAGCGACGAGGTCACCCTGCGCGTGGGTGACTCCGAGAGCGGCGAGCGTGCCTACGAGCTGCGTGACGAACAGCGCATGCGTGTCAGCGTGGAGGACGAGGGCGGCTCACCGGTCAGTGACGACGAGGTCTCCGCCATCGTCGCGCAGTCCCCCCTGGCGAAAAGCTGGGAGCAGGACGTGGTAGGGGTGCTCAAGGAGACCCGCGAGCGCCAGGCCACCGTCCACTGACCGTCCCCGAGCCGGGGCGGCCCGCTCCCGGGTCGTCCCGACGTCCCCGCCGCCTCCCACGCCGGCCGTCTAGCGCAGCCCCTGATTCACCGCCCATACCGCGGCCTGGACCCGGGATTTCAGCCCGAGCTTGCGCAGCAGGTTCTTCACGTGGACCTTCACGGTGCCCTCGCTGACATCCAGCCGCCGGGCGATGAGCTTGTTGCTGAGCCCCTGGGCGATGCCGCCGAGGACCTCGCGCTCGCGGGAGGTGAGCTCGGCGAGCCGCGCGCTGTCGTGGTCGCGGCCGCCGGTGATGGCGGTGGCCAGCAGCCGGGTGAGCCGGTCGCTGAGCACGAGCTTGCCGGTGGCCGCCTCGCGGATGCGCTCGAGCATGTCCTCCGGCTCCATATCCTTGAGCAGGTAGCCGTCCGCGCCGTCGCGCAGGGCGGCCATGACGTCGTCCTCGCTGTCGGAGACGGTGAGCATGATCACCCGTGCATGGCGGTCGTGCTCACGCAGCGCGCGCAGGGTGGCGAGGCCGTCCATGCCCTCCATCTGCAGGTCCAGCAGGACCAGGTCCGGCTCGTGCTCGCAGGCCAGACGCACGGCGGTCTCGCCGTCCGCCGCCTCGCCCACGCACTTCAGGCTGGGGTCCATCTCCAGGAGCTGGCGCACGCCCCGGCGGAACAGCGGATGGTCGTCGACGATGAGTACCCGCGTGAGCTCGTCGTTCATTCGTTCACTCCCGGTCCGGGCCCACCGCGGCGCAGGGCGGGCTGAAAGGCAAGTCGTACCACGGTACCGCCTTCGGGGGCGTTTCCGAAGGTGATCTCCCCGCCGAGCCCGCGGGCGCGCTCCTGCATGATGGTGGTGCCGTAGTGGTTCCTCCGGTGTGGCTCCGGGGGCATACCGGTACCGTCGTCGGTCACGGTGACCACGATCCGGTCGCCCTCCGGGCAGAGCCGCACGCGGGCGTGGCGGGCGTTGGCGTGCTGGACGACGTTGGCGAGGGCCTCACGCACGATCTGCACGGTGTGCAGCTCCTCGTTGGGGGTGAGCATGCCGTCGGAGACCCGGTGATCCAGGGTGATGCCGATGCCGCCACGGTCGGCGAATTCGTCGACCGCGGCGGTCAGGGCCTGTTCCAGGCCGCCCTCGCCGAGGCGCAGGCGGAAGGTGCTCAGCAGCTGGCGCAGCTGCTGGTAGGCACTGCTGAGGCCCTCGCGGATCTCGGCGAGGATCGCCGCCGCCGCCGGGCGGTCCACCGGGTCGCCGCGGAGCTGGGCCTCCAGCCGGGCGGTCTGGATCTTGAGGTACGACAGTGCCTGGGCGAGGGAGTCGTGGAGCTCCCGGGCGATCACCGCCCGTTCGTCCATCAGTGCGAGCCGGCGCCGGTCGGCCTCGCGGCGCTGGCGACCCAGGGCGGTGGCGATGTGGCCGGCCACCGTCTCGCACAGGCGCAGCTGCCAGTCGGGCAGGGCATTGCCGCCCGGGGGGCGCACCAGCAGGGCGCCGTGGTGGTCATCGCCCTCCGCCAGCGGCACGGCGAGCACGCCGTCCCCCACCAGGCAGGCGCCGCCCGGCGCCGGTAGTGCGTCCGCCGCGGGGCAGGGCGGGGCATCGACGGCCCCGGATCCGTCGGCGGCGACGATACGGCGAGAGCCGCCCCCGCCGGTGAGACACAGCGCCAGTGGCCCCACGCCGAGGGCGGTTTCCAGGCGGGCGAGGACATCGGCGTAGTCCGCGTCCCGGTCGGCGTGCTGGCTCAGCCGCCGGGCGGTGTCGTAGAGCACCTGCAGCGCGCGGTTGCTCTCCTCCAGGCGTGCCGTCTTGTAGCGCACGCGCTCCTCGAGGTTGCCGTACATGGCCTGCAGGTTGGCGGCCATACGGTTGAACGTGCGCGATATCAGGCCGATCTCGTCGTCGCCCCGATAGCTGGTGCGCGCGCCGAGGTCGCCCCGGCGCGCCGCCTCGACCACGCGGACGAGCTCGCGCAGCGGCGGTACGACGTCGGTGAGGATGCGGTACATGCTGAAGAACACCAGCGCGATGGTGACGAACAGGCTCAGGCCCTGGGCCAGGCGCAGGAGCTGGATCTTCTTCTCCGCCTCCTGCTGGAGCAGCCGCACCATGCTGTCCAGGCGGCCCACGTAGCCCCGGGCCTGGGCCAGGTAGCGCTGGCGGCCTGCGGCGTCGCCGGTCACCTCCGGGGCGAGCTCGTCGTCCCAGCGCCGGTGCACGCGGTGATAGGTCTCGGTCAGCGGGTGTGTGGATTCGTCCGGGATCACACCGGTGAGCGCCGGCGCCTCCAGCGTCTCGCGGAACTCGCGGACGTACTCGCGCAGGCGTTCGTCCGGGGCGTCGGCGCGGAGGGCATCGGCCAGGCGGTAGGTCTGCATGCGCAGGGTGCCCGCGATGTTGATCGCCGCGGCGTCACCCTTGGCCGTCTCCGCGATGATGATAGAGGTGAGCATGCTCACGATCGCCAGCGTCGATATGGCCGTCATCGCCAGTCCCACGCGCACCAGCAGCGAGCGGCGGGAGAGTGACCCGAGGGGCCACGAGCCGTCCGTCTCTACCTCCAATGAACCGCTCCCTTCATCCGTTCTACCCATAAAGTGGTATTCCAGAGGGTTTTTCACCTGAAGTAACAGTGACTTGGCATGCTATTCCGGGATACCCAGTAATATATATGTAACTGATTTTCCGGGAATATTGGAGATTCATGATTGACCTGGATCAAGGGGCGCCCGCCTTCACGAGCCCACGCTGACACCCAGTCAATCATTCCCCTCGTGTCAGGGAGGCTGCCATGAAGAACCTGGAAGGCGTAACGAGGCCCGATCAGTATCGGGCGCTGACGCTGAGCACCGTCGCGTTCACCGTGTGCTTCGCGGTGTGGACGATTTTTTCGGTCCTCGGGGTGAAGATCAAGCAGGAGCTCGGGCTCAACGAGACCGAGTTCGGTATCCTGATCGCGACGCCGGTGCTCACCGGCTCCATCAGCCGGATCTTTCTCGGTATCTGGACCGAGCAGTACGGCGGCCGGCGGGTGTTCAGCATCCTCATGCTCGTTACCGCGGTGTGCGTGTTCCTGCTCTCCTACGTGCACACCTACTGGATGTTCCTGATCGCCGCCCTCGGTGTGGGCCTGGCCGGCGGCTCGTTCATCGTGGGTATCGCCTACACCTCCTACTGGTTCGAGAAGGAGCGCCAGGGCACGGCACTGGGGATCTTCGGCGCGGGTAACGTGGGTGCGGCGGTGACCAACTTCGGTGCCCCGTTCCTGCTGGTCGCCCTCGGCTGGGAGCGCACCGCGGAGGTCTACGCGGTGATCCTGGCGATCATGGCGGTTGTGTTCTGGGTGCTCACCAAGGAGGACCCGATGACCGTGGCCCGGCGGAAGGCCGGTGCCCGGGGCACCTCCGCGCTCACCCAGCTCGAGCCCCTGCGTTACGTGCAGGTGTGGCGCTTCGCGCTGTACTACTTCTTCGTCTTCGGCGGCTTCGTCGCCCTGGCCTCCTATCTGCCGCGTTACTACGTCGGCGCCTACGGGCTCAGCATCGGCGTCGCCGGCACGCTCGCCGCGCTGTACTCGCTGCCCGCCAGCGTCTTCCGTGCCCTCGGCGGCTATCTCTCCGACCGCCTGGGGGCGCGCACGGTGATGTACCTCACCTTCATCGCCTCGCTGGTGTGCCTGTTCCTGCTCGCCTATCCGGAGACCCGCTACGTGGTCGAGGGCAAGAACGGCCCGATCGCGTTCAGCCTGGCCATGCCGCTGTGGGGTGTGGTGACGATCACCGTGCTGCTCGGCTTCTTCATGTCCCTGGGCAAGGCCGCGGTCTACAAGCACATCCCGGTCTACTACCCCGACCACGTCGGCTCCGTCGGCGGTCTGGTGGGGATGATCGGCGGTCTTGGCGGCTTCTTCCTGCCCATCCTCTTCGGGATCGTGCTCGACCTCACCGGCGTGTGGACCAGCTCCTACATGGTGCTGTTCGTGCTGGTCGCGGTGATGCTCATCTGGATGCACGTGGCGATCCGCCGCATGGAGCGCCGGCGCATTCCCGAGCTCTCCGAGGAGCGCTACCGCTACCTCCCGGAGATCCAGGAGCAGGGTGAGGCCGGACACGGTCAGTCCGCGTCGGCCTCCACCCCCGAGCACGGCGGCTCGGGCGCCGGGGCCCGCGCCTGAAAGAAAACACGGCGGCCGGGGTGAGCGCCCCGGCCGCTGCAAGCAACCATCGGGAGTTATCGACCATGGCCATCAATAACACGGCAAACAAGGGCGGGCACCAGGGCCGGGTGCTCACCGACTGGCGCCCCGAGGACGCCGAGTTCTGGGAGCGCGAGGGCAAGGCCGTCGCCACACGTAACCTCTGGATCTCCATCCCCTGCCTGCTGCTGGCCTTCTGCGTGTGGATGGTCTGGAGCGCGGTGGCGACGCGGCTGAACAACATCGGCTTCACCCTGACCACCAATGAGCTGTTCTGGCTCACGGCGCTGCCGGGGCTCTCCGGCGCGACCCTGCGCATCTTCTACAGCTTCATGGTGCCGATCTTCGGCGGCCGCCGCTGGACGGCGATCTCCACGGCCTCGCTGGCGTTGCCGGCGCTGTGGATGGGCGTGGCCGTGCAGGACCCGGGCACCACCTTCTGGGAGTTTGCCGCGATTGCGCTGCTGTGCGGTTTCGGCGGCGGCAACTTCGCCTCCAGCATGGCGAACATCAGCTTTTTCTACCCCAAGAGCCAGCAGGGCACCGCCCTCGGCCTCAACGCCGGTCTCGGCAACCTGGGCGTGTCGGTGATGCAGTTCGTGGTGCCGGCGGTGATCACCACCGGCTCGCTGTCGTTCATGTTCGGTTCCTACCAGACCCTCGCGGACGGCGGCCGGCTGTGGCTGCAGAACGCCGGGCTGGTGTGGGTGCCGTTCATCGTGCTGTTCACCGTGATCGCGTGGTTCGGGATGAACGACGTGGCCTCGGCGCGGGCCTCGTTCCGTGACCAGGCCGTGATCTTCCGGCGCAAGCACCAGTGGCTGATGAGCTGGCTCTACATCGCCACCTTCGGCAGCTTCATCGGCTACTCCGCCGGCTTCCCCATGCTCATCAAGACCCAGTTCCCCGACGTCGACCCGCTGCAGTACGCCTTCCTCGGGCCGATGGTGGGTGCGCTCATCCGCCCCGTGGGTGGCTGGATGGCCGACAAGATCGGCGGTGCACGGGTCACGCTGTGGAACTTCGTGGTGATGATCGCCGCGGTCTTCGGGGTGGTCTACTTCCTGCCGGTGATGGGCACCGCGGGCAACTTCTGGGGCTTCTTCCTGGCCTTCATGGTGCTGTTCGTGACCACCGGCGTGGGCAACGGCTCCACCTTCCGGATGATCCCGATCATCTTCCACACCCAGCACGGGCGCTGGAGCGAGGGCAAGGACGAGGCCGCACGGGCCCAGGCCGTGAAGGACGCCAACAAGGAGTCGGCGGCGACGCTGGGCTTCAGCTCGGCGCTGGCGGCCTACGGTGCCTTCTTCATCCCCAAGGCGTACGGCACGTCCATCGCCCTGACCGGCGGTCCGACCGCCGCCCTGTACGCCTTTGTCGCGTACTACGTCACCTGCGTCGTCGTGACGTGGTGGTTCTACGAGCGTCACGACGCGGAGATCCCCTGCTGAGCACGGTCCCTGCCGGAGGCCCGCCCCCAGAGCGGGTCCCGGCCGGCCCCGATGACGACAGACAACGCTTGAACGAGGCCCGACCATGAGTCACTTTCTCGACCGCCTGATGTTCTTCCGCAAGGTCCAGGACCAGTTTGCGGACGGCCACGGCCAGACCACCTACGAGGACCGCTCGTGGGAGAAGGCCTACCGCCAGCGCTGGCAGCACGACAAGATCGTGCGCTCCACCCACGGGGTGAACTGCACCGGCGCCTGCTCCTGGAAGATCTACGTCAAGGACGGCCTGGTCACCTGGGAGACCCAGCAGACCGACTATCCGCGCACCCGTCCCGACCTGCCCAACCACGAGCCCCGGGGCTGTCCGCGCGGGGCGAGCTATTCCTGGTACATCTACTCGGCGAACCGGCTGAAGTACCCCATGATCCGTGGCCGGCTGCTGCGGGCATGGCGTGAGGCGCGTGCCGAGCACAATGACCCGGTGGACGCCTGGGCGGCACTGACCTCGGACCCCGAGCGCGTACGCGATTACCAGTCCGTGCGCGGGCTCGGCGGGCTGGTGCGTGCCGACTGGGACGAGGTCACCGAGCTCATCGCCGCGGCCAACATCCACACCATCAAGCGTTACGGGCCGGACCGCATCGCCGGGTTCTCGCCGATCCCGGCCATGTCCATGCTCTCCTACGCCGCGGGCACGCGTTACCTCTCGCTGCTCGGCGGCGTGTGCCTGTCGTTCTACGACTGGTACTGCGACCTGCCGCCGGCGTCGCCGATGACCTGGGGCGAGCAGACCGACGTGCCCGAGTCCGCGGACTGGTACAACTCGAAGTTCATCATGATGTGGGGCTCCAACGTGCCGCAGACGCGCACCCCGGACGCCCACTTCATGACCGAGGCGCGCTACAACGGCACCAAGATGGTCACCGTCTCGCCGGACTACGCCGAGGCGACCAAGTTCGCCGACCGCTGGCTGGCGCCGAAGCAGGGCACCGACGCCGCACTGGCGATGGCCCTCGGCCACGTGATCCTGCGCGAATACCACCTCGACAATCCCAGCGACTATTTCGTCGACTACTGCCGGCGCTATACGGACATGCCCTTCCTGGTGCGCCTCGACGACAACGCCGGGCACACCGTGCCGGGACGCTTCCTGCGGGCGGCGGACTTCGCCGAGGCCCTGGGCGAGGACGGCAAGCCGGACTGGAAGACCGTCGCCTTCGACGAGGCCAGCGACGAGGTGGTCGTGCCCCAGGGCTCCGTCGGCTTCCGCTGGGACGAGAGCGGGCGCTGGAACCTGGAGCAGCGCGACGGCCAGGGCCGGGAGATCTCCCTGCGCCTGAGCCAGCTCGACAGCCGCGACGATGTCGCCACCGTCGCCTTCCCGTACTTCGGCGGCATCGCCCACGAGCACTTCAACAGCACCGAGCACCCGGACGTGCTCGAGCGCCGCGTGCCGGTGCGCCGCGTGACCCTGGCCAACGGCGAGACCGCCCGCGTGGCCACGGTCTACGACCTGATGATGGCCCACTACGGCCTCGACCGCGGCCTCGACGACGATGCCGTGGCCTCGAGCTACGACGACGATCTCCCCTACACCCCCGCGTGGCAGGAGCACATCACCGGCGTCGACCGCCGCGACGTGGTGCAGGTCGCCCGGGAGTTCGCGGAGACCGCCCACAAGACCAACGGCCGTTCCATGGTCATCCTCGGTGCCGGGCTCAACCACTGGTACCACATGGACATGAACTACCGCGGCATCATCAACATGCTGGTGATGTGCGGCTGCGTCGGCCAGAGCGGGGGCGGCTGGGCCCACTACGTGGGCCAGGAGAAGCTCCGTCCGCAGACCGGCTGGCTGCCGGTGGCCTTCGCCCTCGACTGGGCCCGGCCGCCGCGGCAGATGAACGGCACCTCGTTCTTCTACGCCCACACCGACCAGTGGCGCTACGAGCGGCTGCGCGTCGACGAGATCCTCTCGCCGCTGGCCGACGCCGACGACTGGCAGGGCAGCCTCATCGACTACAACGTCCGTGCCGAGCGCATGGGCTGGCTGCCGTCCGCGCCCCAGCTCGGGCGCAACCCCCTGGAGGTGGCCCGCGAGGCCATCGAGGCGGGCGAGGACCCCAAGGCCTACGTGGTCGAGCAGCTGCGCTCCGGGCGCCTGCACATGGCCTGCGAGGACCCGGACGACCCGGCAAACTACCCGCGCAACATGTTCGTGTGGCGCTCCAACCTGCTGGGCTCCAGCGGCAAGGGCCACGAGTACTTCCTGCGCCACCTGCTCGGCACCAGCGACGGCGTCCAGGCCGAGGACCTCCATGAGCTCGACGACGGCGAGAAGCCCGCGGAGGTCACCTGGCACGACGAGGCGCCGCGGGGCAAGCTCGACCTGCTGGTGACGCTGGACTTCCGCATGTCCACCACCTGCCTGTACTCCGACGTCGTTCTGCCCACGGCCACGTGGTACGAGAAGAACGACCTCAACACCTCGGACATGCACCCGTTCATCCACCCGCTCTCCGAGGCGGTGAACCCGGCGTGGGAGTCCCGCAGCGACTGGGACATCTACCGCGACCTGGCGAAGCGGTTCTCCGAGCTGGTGACCGGTCACCTCGGCGTGGAGAAGGACCTGGTCACGGTGCCGCTGCTCCACGACACCCCCGCGGAGCTCGCCCAGCCCTATGACGTTCAGGACTGGCGCAAGGGCGAGTGCGACCCGGTGCCCGGGCAGACCATGCCCAACATCGCCGTGGTCGAGCGCGACTACCCGGCGCTCTACGAGCGCTTCACCGCCCTCGGCCCGCTCATGGACCAGCTCGGCAACGGCGGCAAGGGCATCAGCTGGAACACCGAGGCGGAGGTCGAGTTCCTCGGCCGCCTCAACGGCCGCTGGCACGACGGCGAGCACCACAAGGGCCGGCCGAAGATGTACACCGCCATCGACGCCGCCGAGACGGTGATGAGCCTCGCCCCGGAGACCAACGGCCACGTCGCGGTCAAGGCCTGGGGGGCGCTGGAGCGGTTCACCGGCCGTGAGCACAGTCACCTGGCAGCGCACAAGGCAGACGAGTCGATCCGCTTCCGCGACATCGTCGCCCAGCCGCGCAAGATCATCTCCTCGCCCACCTGGTCGGGGATCGAGTCCGAGGAGGTCTGCTACAACGCCGGCTGGACCAACGTCCACCAGCTCATCCCCTGGCGCACGCTCACCGGCCGCCAGCAGCTCTACCAGGACCACGCGTGGATGCGGGCCTTCGGCGAGGGCTTCACCACCTACCGTCCGCCGGTGAACACGCGCACCGTCCGGCCGCTGCTGGGCGAGCGGGGCAACGGCAACCCCGAGCTGGTGCTCAACTGGATCACCCCGCACCAGAAGTGGGGCATCCACAGCACCTATTCGGACAACCTGCTCATGCTCACGCTCTCCCGCGGCGGGCCCATCGTGTGGATGTCGGAGGGTGACGCCAAGCGTGCCGGCATCGAGGACAACGACTGGATCGAGGTGTTCAACACCAACGGCGCGCTGGTCGCGCGGGCGGTGGTCTCCCAGCGCGTCCCGGACGGGATGACGATGATGTACCACGCCCAGGAGCGCATCGTGAACACCCCCGGATCGGAGATTACCGGCGCCCGCGGCGGCATCCACAACTCCGTGACCCGGGCGGTGCTCAAGCCCACCCACATGATCGGCGGCTACGCCCAGCAGAGCTGGGGCTTCAACTACTACGGCACGGTCGGCTCCAACCGCGACGAGTTCGTGATCGTCCGGCGGATGGACAAGGTGGACTGGCTGGAAGGCGACGACGAAAGCATTCTGGAACAGGAGTACACGCGATGAGGGTGCGCGCACAGATCGGCAAGGTACTCAACCTCGACAAGTGCATCGGCTGCCACACGTGCTCGGTGACCTGCAAGAACGTGTGGACCTCGCGCGAGGGTATGGAGTACGCCTGGTTCAACAATGTGGAGACCAAGCCCGGCATCGGTTATCCCAAGGACTGGGAGAACCAGGACCGCTGGCGGGGTGGCTGGCAGCGCACGGGCCGCGGTGACCGCGCGGGCATCCGCCCGCGCATCGGCGGCAAGTGGCGGGTGCTCGCCAATGTCTTCGCCAACCCGGACCTGCCGGAGATCGACGACTACTACGAGCCGTTCAACTTCGACTACCAGCGCCTGCACAACGCCCCGGAGTCGAAGGCCCAGCCGACGGCCAAGCCGTACTCGGCGATCACCGGCAAGCCCATGGACAAGATCGAGTGGGGGCCGAACTGGGAGGAGATCCTCGGCGGCGAGTTCGAGAAGCGCTCCCAGGACTACAACTTCCAGAACGTGCAGAAGGAGATCTACGGGCAGTTCGAGAACACCTTCATGATGTATCTGCCCCGTCTCTGCGAGCACTGCCTCAATCCCACGTGCGTGGCGAGCTGCCCGTCGGGGGCGATCTACAAGCGCGAGGAGGACGGCATCGTCCTGATCGACCAGGACAAGTGCCGGGGCTGGCGCATGTGCATCTCCGGCTGCCCGTACAAGAAGATTTACTACAACTGGCAGTCCGGGAAGTCGGAGAAGTGCACCTTCTGCTATCCGCGCATCGAGGCCGGCCAGCCCACGGTCTGCTCCGAGACCTGCGTGGGCCGCATCCGCTACCTCGGGGTGATGCTCTACGACGCCGACGCCATCGAGGAGGCCGCCTCCACGGCCAGCGAGCAGGACCTCTACGAGGCCCAGCTGCGGGTGTTCCTCGACCCCAATGACCCGGAGGTCATCGCCCAGGCCCGCCGCGACGGCGTGCCCGACTCCTGGCTGGAGGCGGCGAAGGTCTCGCCGGTCTACCGCATGGCGATGGAGTGGAAGGTCGCCTTCCCGCTGCACCCGGAGTACCGCACGCTGCCGATGGTCTGGTACGTGCCGCCGCTCTCGCCGATCAGCGCCGCGGCGGACGCCGGCCACGTCGGCCTTGACGGCCTCATCCCGGACGTGGAGAGCCTGCGCATCCCGCTGACCTACCTCGCCAACATGCTCACCGCCGGCGACGAGCGCCCGGTGGCCTCGGCGCTCCGGCGCATGCTTGCCATGCGCCTCTACCGCCGGCGCCAGACCGTCGACGGCGTCACCGACCGGGAGCTGCTGGAGCAGGTGGGCCTCAGCGAGGCGGCCATGGAGGAGATGTACCAGGTCATGGCCATTGCCAACTACGAGGACCGCTTCGTGATCCCCACCAACCACCGGGAGCTCAGCACCGACGACCCCTGGGGCGAGCGCAGCGGCTGCGGCTTCAGCTTCGGCGACGGCTGCCACACCCAGGGCGTCACCCGGCCGAACCTCTTCGGTGCCAAGAACCCGCGCAAGCGGGCGTTCCCCAACCGCGAGGACCTGCTGGCGCGGGCCCGCAAGGTCTCCTGAGGAGGGCACCATGCAGACACTGAAGGTAATCGCGGCACTGCTGCACTATCCCGACGCGGCGCTGCAGCGGCACGTCGACGAGATCCTGGAGGCCCTCGACGCCGAGGCCCTGGTCACCGGCGAGTCCCGCCGGCGGATCGGGGCGCTGGCGGCGGAGCTGCGCGACAGCGACCTGCTGGACGTGCAGTCCCGCTACGTCGAGACCTTCGACCGCGGCCGGGCCCGCTCGCTGTATCTCTTCGAGCACGTCCACGGCGAGTCCCGCGACCGCGGGGCCGCCATGGTGGACCTCCAGCTCGCCTACCGGGCCGCCGGCTTCGAGATCGCGGTCAGTGAGCTGCCGGACTACGTGCCGCTGTTCCTGGAGTTCTGCGCGTCGCTGCCGGACGGCGAGGCCCTGGCGTGGCTGGAGGAGGTGGGGCACCTGATCCAGCTCCTCCACGCCCGGCTCGCCGAGCGGGAGAGCCCCTACGCCGTACTCCTGGAGCCGCTGCTCGCCTTTGCCGCGGTGGAGGCGGACGAGTCGGTGCGCGAGCGTGTGGCCGCCGAGCCCCGGGACGACACCCCGGAGGCGCTCGACGCGGTGTGGATGGAGGCGCCGGTGACCTTTGGCCCGGAGGGCGGCTGCGGTGCCGCCGCCGGGCGCAAGGGCGGGGCGCAACCGGTGCAGTGGGGCGCGCCGCGCAGCGGCACGGCCTGAACAATCGAGGAGGCGACCATGTCGTTCCTGAACAACCTGCTTTTCGGCTACTACCCGTATATCGCGGGCACGGTCTTCCTGCTCGGCAGCATCGTGCGCTTCGATATGAGCCAGTACACCTGGAAGACCAACTCCAGCCAGCTGTTCGACTCCAGCCGGCGGTTCCGTATCGGTAACATCCTCTTCCACGTGGGCATCATCCTGCTGTTCTTCGGCCACCTCGTCGGGCTGCTGATGCCCCACTGGATGTACCCGTGGTTCGGCCTCACCCCCGGCAGCAAGCAGGTGATGGCGATGACCGCCGGTGGCATCTTCGGCACCCTCGCCCTGGTCGGCGGCTGGATCCTGATCCAGCGCCGGCTGACCAACGAGCGCGTGCGGGCCAACTCGAGCCGCATGGATACCTTCATCATCCTGCTGCTGTACGTGCAGCTGGTACTGGGCATGCTCACCATCCCGGTCTCGGCGACCCACCTGGACGGTGGCACGATGCTGGAGCTCGCCGACTGGGCGCAGCACATCGTGACCTTCCGCCCCGGCGCGGCGGAGTACATCGCCGACGTGAGCCTGGTGTTCAAGCTGCACCTGTTCCTCGGGCTGACGACCTTCCTGGTCTTCCCGTTCACCCGGCTCGTCCACATCTGGAGCGCGCCGGTGTGGTACCTCGGGCGCAGCTACCAGCTGGTGCGTCAGCGCCAGGGCTGAGCCTCCGCCACCCCGCCGCCTGCGGGCGGCGGGGCGTGCGCCGGGCGCCGTCGATCAGGCATGCTGCGGCCGAGCCGTAAGCGACCCGGAGAAGGCCGATGACGCCACGACTGACCCGACTCACTGTGATCGCGGTGCTTGCGCCGCTCACCGGCTGTGCCGTGCCCGCGGGTGACGGCGCGGACGTGGGCGGTGCCGCGGCGGGGCCGCCGGAGCAGGCGCCCGTGACCCGTTATCGCTGCGGCGATACCGCCGTAGACCTCGTCGGTACCGGCGCCACCGCCTGGCTGAACGCCGGTTGCCGGCGTTACCGGCTCGAGCGGGTGCGTACCGCCTCGGGGGCGAAGTACGCGGGCCGGGGTGGCGCGGTCAGTGTCTGGTCCCACGGCGCCCGCGCCCGGGTCGTGCTCGACGGCCGGGTGCTGCCGGAGTGCGTCGCCGCGCTTAGCCGGCCCTACGAGGCGCGGGGCAACGAGCCGGGCTGGCACCTGGAGCTTAGGGACAGCCGCCTGGTCCTGGTGGCGGACTACGGCGAGCGGCGCGTCGACCGTCCCGCGCCGGCGCCCGAGCCGGTGGCCGGCGGGCGCCGTTACCGGGCGCCGGGCAGCGGCGGCGCCGACGCGGTCACGGTGACCGTGCGCGAGGGGCCGTGCGCGGACGACATGACCGGCATGCCCCATCCCCACCGGGTCGAGGTGAGCCTGGACGGCCGCACGCTGCGCGGCTGCGGCGGTGATCCCCGGGCGCTGCTCGCCGGCCGCCGCTGGCGGGTGACCGGGATGCCGGCGGCAGGGCACACGGACGCCGGCGCCTATACCCTGCGCTTTCGCCGGGACGGGCGGGTCACCGGGCGGGCGGCGGGGCGGCGCTATGCCGGCACCTACACGCTGACGCCCGCCACGCTGAGGCTGAGCGGGCTGGCGGCGGCCGGTAACGGTGCCGCGCCGCGTCTGCTGCGCCTGCTCGCCGACGTGCGCCGCTTCGGCATTGCCGACGACGGCGCGCTGATCCTTCACACCGGTGACGGACGGCGTCTCCGTGCGGTCGGGGAGGCGCAGTGATGGACGGGGAATCCGCACACAAGCGCCCGGTGGAGGGCGAGCTTACCGTCCACTTCCCCAAGCTGTCGCTGGCCGGCACTTTCCGCGGGGACGACGAGACCTTCGTGATCGCGGACGTGGACGAACGCCTGGCGAGCCTGGTCGAGCCGGGGCTGCTGCGCCCCGGCTTCACCGAGCTGCGTTTCACCGGCCGGCGCTACCGCCTGGATTACCCCCGCGACCGCGGTGCCGGGGAGATCGCCGGCGACGTTCTGGGCCGCCTCTTCGGCAGGCCGCGGCGCCGCGTCACCTGGCGCGCCGGGGCGGGCGTGGTGGCTGAGCTGGAGACCGACACCACGGTGGACAGCGGCGGCATCCAGCAGCGGCGGAGCTGGACTGCGCATTACCGCCTGGACGGCACCGGCTACAAGGTGCTCTGCCGCCGTCACAGCGCCGGCCGGCGTGGGCTTGACCGCACGCTGTTCGCCGACGGGCTGGCCGTTGCGGAGGCCGTGCCCAACCCGTTCTCGGCGCTGGAGCTCGACCTTACCGTCCAGCGGCCGGTGCCGCTGGACGCCCTTGCCATCGCCGTCCACATGATGGGCTGGCTGCCCACCGCCTCCGGCTCCGCGGGTGGCGGCACGGCCGGTGGCGGTGGTGGCGACGGCGGCGGGGGCTGCTGAGACCGCGGGCCGGCGGCCGCGGACCGACACCATCAGCCGGGTCGCCATGACCCGGCGCGACACGAGAGGGCAACGATGCCTATCACGATCAACGCAATCGAGATCAGCGACGAGGCGGTGAATATCGAGTCCGCCAACTACGAGGGCGGGGACATCGCCGAGCGCCAGCGCCAGGCGGCGGTGGCGCTCGCCGTGCGCGAGCTGCTGCGTCAGCGGGCGGTGGAGACCGGCCTCGCCACCGAGGCCGAGGCCGACGACGGCGTGATCGACGCCCTCATCGAACGCGAGGTCACCATCCCGGAGGCCGGCGACGACGACTGCCGGGCCTACTACGAGAACAACCGCGAGCGCTTCCGCGAACCGCCGAGGGTGTACGCCCGGCACATCCTGCTGGCGGCGCTGCCCGACGATCCCGACAAGCGCGTGAGCCAGCGCGACCAGGCGGAGGCGCTGATCGCCGAGTGCCGCGACGGTGCGCCGTTCATCGATCTCGCCCGGCGCCACTCCGACTGCCCGTCCCGGGAGTACGGCGGTGAGCTCGGCGAGATCGCCCCGGGGGCGACCGTGCCGGAGTTCGAGCGCGCCGTGTGGCGGCTGCCCGAGGGGCTGGCGGCGCGCCCGGTGGAGACGCGCTACGGCTGGCACGTCGTCGACGTGCAGAGCCACGAGCCCGGCCACCTGCCGGACTACGAGACGGTGCGCCCGCGCATCGCCGACTACCTCACCGAGCGGGTGCGCCGCCGCGCCTTCGGCCAGTACGTGCGGCTGCTCGCCGCCGAGGCGGACATCGAGGGTGTCGACCTCGACGCCGCGGACTCCCCGCTGGTGCAGTGAACCAGTGAGAAGATCGGTCACTCCCTGGCACGGTGTGGAGACGCCTGCCATGCTGTCCGGCGGACCGCCCGCCGCGCGGCGGGCGTCAGTCACCACGGCCCGGGGAGGGCACGAGCACCGATGGACTACCAACGTTATCGCGAGGTCCTGAGCGAGCGCGTCGGCCGGCTGCCGGCGCGGTTCGATGCCGGGGAGTACCGGCGCCGCCTGGAGGCGGTGCGCGCGGGCATGCAGCGCGACGGCCTGGAGGCGCTGCTGGTCACCGACGCCGCCGAGGTGTGCTATCTCACCGGCTACTCGACCTTCGAGGTCTCCGTGTCCATCGCGCTGGTGGTCACGCCCTCGCGGACGTGGCTGCAGGTGCCCTCCATCGAGACCGGCCCGGCGGTGACCATGGCCCACGTCGACGAGATCGTGGGCTATCGCTGGGAGTTCCCCCACGAGGCCACGCGGCAGCTCGCCGAAGCCCTGGCCGGAGCGCGCCGGGTCGGCGTCGACGAGTGGGCACCGGGCCTGCGCCCCGGGCTGCTCGCCGCGCTGAGCGCCGTCCACGAGGCCGAGTGGGTCGCCACCGGCGAGCTGGTCGCGGCGGTGCGGCGGGTGAAGTCCGACGCCGAGCTGGCGGTGCTCGCCGAGAGCGCACGGATCACCGAGGCGGGCCTGGCGGCCTCCGCGGAGACCGTCGCCCCCGGTGTGACCGACTCCGAGGTCGCCGCCGCCGGCGCCCGCGCCATGCTCGCCGCGGGCAGCGAGTTCATGAGCATGCAGCCCATCGTCGCCGCCGGCGTGCGCTCGAGCATCATCCACAGCAACCATAACGGTCACCGGATCGCCGACGGCGAGCCGGTGTTCCTGGAGTACGGCGCCGTGCGCGGGCGCTATACCGCGCCGCAGATGCGCACCGTGGTCTGCGGCGAACCCACACAGGCCATGCGCGGGCTCTATGGCGCCTGCGCCGATCTCGTCGCGGGCCTGCGCGAGGCCATGCGCCCGGGCAACACCTTCGACGCCGCCGCCCGGGCGGCGGAGGCGGTGCTAGCGCCCCACGCCGACTCGGTGTTCTTCTCCGGTGTGTTCGGCTATACCGTCGGCGTGCAGTTCCCGCCGTCCTGGGTGGAGGGCACGGGCTTCATTGCCCGTGGGGTCGGGACGGTGTTCGAGCCGGGCATGGTCTTCCACCTGCCCATTTGCCTGCGCCGTCCCGGCGAGTGGGGCATCGGCATGAGCGAGACAGTGGTGGTCGAGGCCGGCGGTGCGCGGGCGATCACCGCCAACGACTGGGAGCTGGGCACCTGAGGGCGGGTGCCGGGTGGTTCCCCCGGCGAAGTGAATACAGTTATCCTCTTTGATTGTGTTCAGTTCGCCCAGAGGGGGACGCGCCGGTGACAATGAGCCCATCCGAGGCGCGCCGTGCGATCCGCGGCTGCATCGTCCACTGCCTGCACGACCCGGGCGAGGGCGACGACCCGAACGCGCTGGAGATCCTCGAGGACGGCGTGATCGTCATCGAGGACGGCCGGGTCGTGCGCACCGGCCCGGCAGACGCCGTGCTCCCCGGGCTGGACGCGGACACCCCGGTGGCGGACCACCGTGGCCGGCTGGTGATACCCGGGATGGTGGACTGCCACGTCCATTACGCCCAGACCGACGTGATCGCGAGCTTCGGCGAGCAGCTCCTCACCTGGCTGGAGCGCTACACCTTCCCCGCAGAGGGGCGTTTCCACGATGCCGGGCTCGCCGCCGAGACGGCGCGGTTCTTCGTCGACGAGCTGCTGCGCAATGGCACCACCTCAGCACTGGTGCTGGGCACGGTGCACGCCGTTTCCGCGGACGCCATCCTCGAGGCGGCGCGGGCGCGGGGTATGCGCCTGGCGGCGGGCAAGGTGCTGATGGACCGCAACGCCCCGGACTACCTCCGGGACACGCCGGAGACGGGCTACCGCGACACCCGCGCGCTGATCGAGCGCTGGCACGGCGTCGACCGGCTGAGTTACGCCATCACCCCGCGCTTCGCGCCCACCTCCAGCGACGCCCAGCTAGAGCGGGTCGGCGAGCTCGCGCGGGCGTACCCGGACACCTACGTGCACACCCACGTGGCCGAGAACGCCCAGGAGGTCGCCTGGGTGGCGGAGCTCTTCCCCTGGAGCCGGAGCTACCTGGACGTCTACGACCGCTACGGCATGCTGCGCGAGCGCGCACTCTACGCCCACTGCATCCACCTGGACGACGACGACCGCCGGCGCATGGCGGAGACCGGGGCGGTCATGGGCTTCTGCCCGACCTCGAACCTGTTCCTCGGCAGCGGCCTGTTCGATTACGCCGCGGCGCGCAGCGCGGGGGTGCGGGTGGGCCTGGCGACGGACGTCGGCGGCGGTACCAGCATGAGCATGCTCCGCACCGCCGCGGAGGCGTATAAGGTGGCCCAGCTCCGGGGGACGGCGCTGTCGCCGGCGCGGCTGCTTTACCTTACGACCCTGGCGGGGGCGGAGGCGCTGTCCGTGGCGGACCGCATTGGCAGTTTCCGTGCCGGGTGCGAGGCGGACCTGGTGGTGCTCGACCCCGCCGCGACGCCCATGATCGCACGGCGCACCGCCGCGGCGGAGACCGTCGCGGAGCGGCTGTTCGCGCTGTTCACGCTGGGTGACGAGCACTGCATCGCCGAGACCTGGCTCCAGGGCCAGCCCGCCTATACCCGCGCCGCCTCCTGAGCGCGGCGCCCGCTCAGCGCCGGAGGATGCTCGCGAGGTCGACCTGGCCGTCGCGCTCGGCGAGGGTCAGGCGTTGCTCAAGGTGGTCGAGGTGTTCGCGGGCGAGCCGGGCGGCGAGCTCGCTGTCGCCGGCGAAGATCGCATCCGCGATGCCGCGGTGGTCGCCTTCGCGGTAGCAGGCGCTGATCCCCGGGACCTTGTACAGGGCGACCGCGATGGAGGTGCGCAGGATCAGCTCACGCAGGATCCCGGCGAGCACCTGATTGGGGCAGAAGTCCGCGAGGCGCTCGTGGAAGCGCAGGGACAGGTGGATGCGGTCTTCGTGGGCGCCCTCGCGGTGGGCGGTGTGCTCGGCGTCGACCAGGCCGGCGATCTCCGTGCGCGCCGTCTCGCCGAGGTGACCGGCGACCTGGCGGATCACCTCGCTCTCGATGTGGCGGCGCGCCTCGAATATCTGGGCGGTCTCCTCCGGCCCCGGTCTCGCGACCACCGCGATCTGGTTGCGCCGCATCAGGATGATGTGGTCGCCCGCGAGCCGGACCAGCGCCCGGCGGACCACCGAACGGCTTACCCCGAAGATCTCGCTCAGTGTCAGCTCCGGCAGACGCGAGCCCGGCGGCAGCTGCTGGGCCAGTACGGCGTGGCGGATTGCGTCGTAGATCCGGTCCTCGGCGCGTGCCGCCGAGTGCGTGCTACGTCCCTGAGCCAGCGATTGCACCATGTCGTTCAAGGTCGGCCGTGACGGTTGCCTGGGGCATTGGGTAAGGCCCCGTAAGGTAACCCGTTTGCCGCATTACGTCACGCACCGGTCCCCGGGAAAGTTGCCTTCATGTTGTGTCGACAATTAATGTCTAATACTGTCGTCAAATAGCCCCCATGACCGGATGATGCCGGTGGAATGCGGGGCGGTGGTTCCCGTCCGGCGACATGCAGGGCCGGATCGGCGGATTTGAATGTCGACAATAGGCTTCTAGTCTTTGGGTACAGGCGGCGATTCGACAGGCCGCCGGGCTGCGGGAGAAGATGATGACGGATTCGGTGCGTTTCCTGTTCGGCCACGAGATGCGGGAGCTCCGCGACGTGGACCCGACCCGGACCGTGCTCCAGTGGCTGCGCGAGGACCAGTACGCCACCGGCACCAAGGAGGGCTGTGCCGAGGGGGACTGCGGCGCCTGCACCGTGGTCCTCGGCGAGCCGGACGGGGAGGGTGGCATGCGCTATCGCGCGGTCAACGCCTGCATCCTCTTCGTGCCGGTGCTCGACGGTCGCCAGCTACTCACCGTGGAGCACCTCGCTGGCGCGGACGGCGCCATGCACCCGGTCCAGCGTGCGATGGTGGACCACCACGGCTCCCAGTGCGGGTTCTGCACCCCCGGTTTCGTGATGTCGCTGTTCGCGCTCTACCTCGAGGGCGGGCGTCCGGACCGGCAGCGGATCAACGATACCCTGGCGGGCAACCTCTGCCGTTGCACCGGCTACCGGCCGATCGTCGACGCCGCGCTCGCCATGCACGACTATCCCTGGGACGACCCGGTCCGTGCACGGGCCGCCGGGACGGCGGAGCGGCTGACGGCGCTGCGCCGCACCGACACCCTGGCGCTGGCGTGGCAGGGGCGGCGCTACTTCGCACCGGTGTCCGCCGACGGCCTGGCCAGGGTCCTCGGTGAACACCCGGACGCGACCCTGCTCGCCGGCGGCACCGACGTGGGGCTGTGGGTGACCAAGCGCCACATGGACCTGGACACGGTGGTCCACGTCGGCGACGTCGCGGAGCTCCACGGCATCCACGAGGACGCGGACGGCGTGGCTATCGGTGCGGCGGTCACCCACGGCGAGGCGCTGGACGTGCTTGGGCGCCGCTTCCCGGACTTCGGCGAGCTCCTGCGCCGTTTCGCCTCGGTGCAGATCCGCAACTCCGGGACCCTGGGCGGCAACATCGCCAACGGCTCGCCCATCGGCGACAGCATGCCGGTGCTCATCGCCCTGGGGGCGCGGCTGACCCTGAACGGCCCGGACGGCCGGCGGGAGATGCCCATCGAGGATTACTTCATCGACTACGGCCGCCAGGACCGCCGCCCCGGGGAGTTCGTCGAGCGTGTCTGGATCCCCGCCCTCGGCGGGGACGAGCACTTCCGCTGCTACAAGATCTCCAAGCGCTTCGACCAGGACATCTCCGCGGTCTGCGCCGCCTTCCGCCTGCGCCTGTCGGACGGCCGGGTGGTGGCGATCCGTACCGGCTTCGGCGGCGTCGCCGCCACCCCGCGGCGGGCGCCGCGCACCGAGCGCGAGCTCACCGGCGCCGCCTGGGACGAGGCCGGGGTCCGTCGCGGCGAGGCCGCGCTGGCCGCCGAGCTCACCCCGATCACGGACATGCGCGCGAGCCGGGAGTACCGCCGGCTCGTTGCCGCGCAGCTGTTGCACAAGTTCTACATCGAGACGACGGATCCGCAGGCCCGCACGCGGGTGCTCGCGGAGGAGGCCGCGTCATGAGCGAGACCGATACCCGCCGGGGCAACCCGGGCGTGAACGTCGCCCGGCCCCACGACAGCGCCCACAAGCACGTCAGCGGCAGCGCCCGCTACGTCGACGACCTGCCCGAGCCCCGGGAGCTGCTCCACGCCTATGCCCGGCTCGCGGAGCGCGCCCATGCCCGCATCAACCGGCTGGACGTCTCCGCGGTCGACGGCGGGGGCGTCGCCGCCGTGGTCACGCCGGAGGGGCTCGGCACCACCAACGACATCGGCCCGGTCTTCCCGGGCGACCAGGTGTTTGCCGACGGCGAGGTACTCTTTTACGGGCAGCCGCTGTTCGCCGTCGCCGCGGGCAGCATCGACGCCGCCCGGCGCGCGGCGATGCGCGCCGAGGTGGACTACGAGGACCTGCCCGCGATCCTGGACGTGGATGCCGCGCTGGACGCCGACGCCGACCTGCTGGCGCCCAAGCGCTGGCGCCGTGGTGAGCCGGAGGCCGCCATCGAGGCCGCGCCCCACCATCTTGAGGGCCGGACCTACGTGGGCGGCCAGGAGCATTTCTACCTGGAGGGCCAGGTGGCGATGGCCGTCCCCCAGGAGGACGGCGACATGCTCGTCTACAGCTCCACCCAGCACCCCTCGGAGGTGCAGCACCTGGTCGCGAAGGTCCTCGGCCTGCCGGACCACGCGGTCACCGTGGAGACCCGGAGGATGGGCGGCGCCTTCGGCGGCAAGGAGACCCAGGGGGCGCAGATCGCGGTCATCGCCGCGCTGCTCGCGCAGCGCACGGGGCGGCCGGTGAAGTACCGCCTCGACCGCGACGACGACATGACCATGACCGGCAAGCGCCACGATCTGCGCATCGACTACCGGGTGGGCTTCGACGACGACGGCCGCATCCGCGGCATCACCTTCATGCAGGCAGTGCGCTGCGGCTACGCGCCGGACCTCTCGCACTCCGTCTCCGATCGGGCGATGTACCACGCGGACAACGCCTACTTCCTGGAGAACGTCGAGATCACCTCCCGGCGGCTGCGCACCAACACCGTCTCCAACACCGCCTTCCGCGGCTTCGGTGGGCCCCAGGGGATGGTGGGCATGGAGCACGTGATCGAGGAGATCGCCCGCGAGCTCGGCCTGGATCCGCTGGCCGTGCGCCGCCGCAACCTCTACGGCGTGGACGAGCGCAACATCACCCCCTACGGCATGACCGTGGAGGACAACATCCTCCCCGAGCTGCTCGGCGAGCTGGAGACGAGCTCGGAGTATGCCCGCCGACGCGAGGCGGTGCGTGCGTACAACGCGGCGAGCCCCTGGCTGAAGAAGGGCATCGCGGTGACGCCGGTGAAATTCGGCATCTCCTTCACCGCCAAGCACCTCAACCAGGCGGGCGCGCTGGTGCTTGTCTACCAGGACGGCAGCGTCCAGCTCAATCACGGCGGCACCGAGATGGGCCAGGGACTGCACATCAAGGTGGCCCAGGTGGTGGCGGAGGTCTTCGGCATCGACCTCGAGCGGGTGCGGATCACCGCCACCCATACCGGCAAGGTGCCGAACACCTCGCCCACGGCGGCGTCCTCCGGCTCGGACCTCAACGGCGCCGCCGCCTACAACGCGGCGACGAAGATCGTCGACCGGCTGCTTCCGGTCATCCGCGACCACTTCGACGTGTCCACGGACGCCGCCATCACCTTCCGCGACAACGCCGTGTACGCCGGCGGCCGCGAGCTCGCGTCCTTCGCGGAGGTGGTACGCCTCGCCTACTTCCGCCGCGTGCAGCTCTCCGCGGCGGGCTTCTACGCCACGCCGAAGCTCCAGATCAACGAGGACGGCACCGGCCGGCCGTTCTACTACTTCGCCTACGGCGCGGCCTGCTCCGAGGTGGTGGTGGACACGCTCACCGGCGAGTATCGCGTCACCCGGGTGGACATCCTCCACGACGTGGGCCGCTCGTTGAACCCGGCTATCGACATGGGCCAGATCGAGGGCGGCTTCATCCAGGGCATGGGCTGGCTGACCACCGAGGAGCTGTGGTGGGACGAACACGGCCGGCTGATGACCCACGCGCCGTCCACCTACAAGATCCCCGCGTGCAGTGATCTGCCCGCCGACTTCCGCGCCCGCATCTACGAGCGGGGCGAGAACGTCGAGGAGGCCCTTTACCGTTCCAAGGCGGTGGGCGAGCCGCCGCTGATGCTGGCGATCTCCGTACTCCACGCGCTGAAGGACGCGGTCGCCTCGGCGGCCGACTATCGCGTGGCCGCGCCGCTGCACGCCCCGGCGACGCCGGAGGCGGTGCTCATGGCCGTGCAGGCGGTGCGCGGGACCGTCGGCGCCGGGGTTGCCGCGGCGCAGCCGGAGGTCGCCGGATGAGCCACTGGAGCGAGCGCCTGGCCGGGCACTACCGTGCCGACGAGGCCTGCGTCGTGGTGACCCTCGTCGCCATCGAGGGCTCCTCGCCCCGGGAGCCCGGGGCGAAGATGCTGGTCACCGCCGAGGGTGCCAGCGGCACCCTCGGCGGCGGCACCGTCGAGCACCTGGCGCAGGAGCGTGCGCGCGAGATCCTCGCCGCCGGTGCGGGCAATATCGACGGCCCGGCGCTGGAGTCCTTCACCCTCAACGACGCCATCGACCAGGCCTGCGGCGGGCGCATGTCGCTGCTCTTCGAGCCGGTCTGGCCGGCCGCCTTCCGCATCGGCCTGTTCGGCGCGGGCCACGTGGGTCAGGCGCTGGTCCGGGTGCTCGCCGACGTGCCCTGCCGGATCCACTGGGTGGATTCTCGCCCCGGCATGTTCCCGGAGGCGGTGCCCGGTGTCGCCGAGCCGGTGCTCGCCGAGCAGCCGGAGAAGGAGGTCGAGTCGCTGCCCGACGGGGCCTTCGTCATCGCCATGACCCACAGCCATGACATCGACCTGGAGATCGTCGACGCCGCGCTGCGTGCCGGGCGTTTCCCGTTCGTGGGGACCATCGGCTCGAAGACCAAGCGCGCGCGATTCCGCAGCCGCCTCGCCGAGCGCGGGCTCGACGAGGCCACCATCGACGGGCTCACCATTCCCATCGGTCTGCCCGGCGTGGGTGGTAAGCGGCCCGCGGAGATCGGCGTCGCCGTCGCCGCCCAGCTCCTCCAGTGGCGCGACGCCGGGGGCCGCTCCTGACTCGGCCGGGTCGGTCGATGCGCGGCACCCACGGTGCTGTCCGCGGCGGCGACAGGCAGCGGAAGCCGCTGCCGGGCCGCGCCTACAGCGTGCCGCCGCGCAGCAGGTGGTGCCAGTAGAAGCGCGGCAGGAAGTCCTTCTTGAAGTGCCACATGCTCCGGCGCTCCTCCGTCGGCTTACCGGGGAAGGTGGGAGCGAGCTCGCCGCCGTAGCGGAACTCCGCGAGCAGCACCCGCCCGTAGGCCGTGGTCAGCGGGCAGGCGCCGTAACCATCGTAGGCCGCTTCGCTGGTGCGGCCGTCGAGCTCGGCGAGCAGGCCGTCCACCACCACCGGCGCCTGGCGGCGCACCGCCGCGGCGGTCTTGGAGTTCGGCGTGTTGCAGGCATCGCCGAGCGCGAACACCGCCGGGTAGTCGGGATGGCGCAGGGTGGCCTTGTCGACGGCGATCCAGCCCGCCTCGTCCGCCAGCGGTCCCTCGCGCACGAACGCCGGGGCGCGCTGGGGCGGGGTGACGTGGAGGACGTCGTAGCCGACGGTCTCGTCGCCGTCCTCGCCGGTGAACGTGGCCTCCCGGCGGGCGCCGTCCACCGCGGTGAGGCGGCGGCCGTAGTGCACGTCGATACCGTGGCGCTCGGCCACTCGCTCCAGCGGCGGCACGAACTCGGGCACCGAGAACAGCGCCTTGCCGGCGGTGTAGAAATCGATCTGTGCCTCGTCGCGGTGTCCCTGCCGGCGCAGGTGGTCGGCGGCGAGGTAGGCGATCTTCTGCGGCGCACCCGGGCACTTGATCGGCATCGGCGGCTGCGTGAACACCAGCCGGCCGCCGCGGTGGTTACGCAGGCACTCCCAGGTGTAGCCGACGGTGCCGGGTGAGTAGTTGCTGCAGACGCCGTCGCGCCCGAGGGCCTCGGCGACGCCGGGGATGGCGTCCCAGTCGACCGTGAGGCCGGGGGCGAGCACCAGGTGGCTGTAGCCGAGCTCGCGGCCGTCGTCGAGGCCCACCCGGGACTGTGCCGGATCCACCGCGGTCACCGCGGCACGGTGCCAGGTCACGCCGTCGGGCATCACCCGGGCCGTCGGGCGCGAGAGCTCCGGCAGACGCGCTACGCCGGCGCCGGCGAGGGTGAAGCCGGGCTGGTAGTAGTGGGTGTCGGACGGCTCGATGACCGCGACGTCGATGTCGCTGCGCCGTCGGCGCAGCTGGGCGGCCACGGTGATGCCGGCGGTGCCTCCGCCGACGATGAGAACGTCATGGGATTGCGTCATGCCCCTCGCCCCGGTTGTGCGTTTCCGGCAACCTTACGCAGGGCTATATATATTTTGAAGGAATAATGGATTCTTTGTTATGACCGTTGGGAACTAAAAAACCATACCGGTTTGAGTTTGCTCATTGCGAGCGATTCACCGCCTCAATGGAACGATTGAAATTTCCCATCACTCAGCGTCTTGCCGTTTGTGCGATGCAGCGTGAAAATAGTCTCCGATCCGGTCATAGGTACTGCCGTACCGTTCCCCGGGAGTGTGTCGGAGGCCCGATGCGTGGTCCGGCCCCCGCCTGATCCTGGCCCGCCACGCCGGCGCATGAGCGCGCCGTGCGGCCAGATGCGTCACGCTCCGAGAAGCGGCAATACCTATGACCGGCTCGATGGCCCCGGCGGCTCCCGGCCCCGGGGTATTTCCGTTTGGGTCAGTGGGTCTTTTTCGCGGCGGGGTGTTTGCCCCGCCGCCCGTTGCGGGGGTCGTTGCGATGTTTGTGGATGAGCAGTTTCTGCGGGTGGCCGAAGAGCTTGGCTGGGACATCAACAGCCAGATCGCCAAGCTGGAGGAGTTTGCCGAACTCTTCGGCATGAGTGCGCGGCTGGATATGCATCTCGAACGCCGGGGGGTGACCGGCTCGGCGCGGCGGGATCTCAAACTCGTGCGCAATGTCTATCTCGAGTTCGTGGAGTCGATGGGTAACCGCGGGGCGATGAACCATTTCCTGCGTAACGAGATGCGTCTCGCCGCCGAGGCGGCGCGGGCAGCGGAGCAGGCCGCCCGCGAGACCCCGGCGGTACCCCAGGCGCCGGCCCATCATGGCTGGTTCGCGCGGTTGCGGCGGCGGATGCAGGCGCGGGCATGAGCACGCCGCGTATCGGCGTACTGCTCTGCGATGACCTCCACGAGGGTCTCGATACGGCGTGGCCGAGCTACGGCGCGCTGTTCGGGGCGATGCTCGGCGACGCCGGCCCGGTGCGCTCGTGGCGTTTCCACGCCGGTGAGCGGCCGGAGAGCGTCACCGAGGCCGACTGCTGGGTGATCAGCGGCTCGCGCGCGGACGCCTGGGCGCACACCGGCTGGGTGGGCGAGCTTCGGGAATTCGTGGCCGCGGCCCGCGACGCCGGGCAGCGCCTGCTCGGGGTGTGTTTCGGTCACCAGATCGTCCATGCCGCCCTGGGCGGGCGGGTGGCGCGCTCGCCGCAGGGCTGGGGACTGGGCATCTATCCGGTCGCCGCCACCCGCGCGTTCGGCCCCTGGGCGGCGGGCGAGGCCCTGGCGCTGCTGTCGGTGCACCAGGACCAGGTGCTCGAGCCCGCGCCCGGGCTCGAGGGCATCGCCGCGGGGGCGTTCTGCCCGCACTATGCGAGCGCGGCGCCGGGCGTGCTCACCGTCCAGGGTCATCCGGAATTCGACCGCGATTTCTTCACGGCGTTGCTGCCCCGGGCCGGAGAGAAGGCCGGTGCCGAGGTGGAGCGCCGGGCGCGGGCCAGTCTCGATCAGCACGACGACCATGCCCGTTTCGGCGCGCTGCTGCGCGACTTCGCCGCCGGCCACGACGTCATCTGAGCCGTGAAGCGCGGCGTGTCGGCTGGCATACTGTCGCGCCCCACCAGCCGCGATGGTGCCATGAGCGACGACGCCCCGAATGCCACGGCGGAGCAGGTCTACGGCCGCTACCACACCATCGTCCCGGACTGGGACGCCTTCCTGGAGAGCCTAACCCGCCCGCTGGCGCCCACGGTGTGGCCCCACCCCGCACGGATCAGCCGTGACGGGCTGCGGCGCCTGCTGGCGGAGGCGGGTGTCGGGAGCACCCCGGTGCCGTGGCACCCGAGCGCGCTGCGCCTGCCCGAAGGGGTCGGGGCAGGCGGTCACTGGGGGTACTTCGCGGGGCTCTACCAGTCCCAGGAGGCGGTGGCGACGGTCCCCGTGATGCTGCTCGACCCCGTGCCCGGCGAGCGGGTGCTGGACATGTGCGCGGCGCCCGGCAACAAGACAGCGCAGATCGCGCTGGCGATGGGGAACCGCGGTACTGTCCACGCCAATGAGGTCCAGCGCGGGCGCCTCTCGCCGCTGCAGGGCACGATCCGCCGGCTGGGGCTGATCAACGTCAGCATCACCCTGCGCCCCGGCGAGGACCTGGCACTCTCCAACGGCCCCTTCGACCGTGTCCTCGTGGACGCGCCGTGCAGTGGCGAGGGTATCTGGCGCAAGGTCGTCGGCGAGCGCGCGATGAAGCACTTCCAGGTCGCCGATGCCGCGATGCGCGAGCGCCTGGCGGCGCGCCAGCGGCGGCTGCTCGCCCGGGCGGTCCGGCTCGCGCGGGTCGGGGGGCGCATCGTCTACTCCACCTGCACGGTGGCGCCGGAGGAGAACGAGGCGGTGGTGGACGCGGTGCTGCGCGCCTTTCCCGGCCAGCTCGCGGTGCGCCCGGCCCGGCTGCCCGGCTTCGAGTGCTCGCCGGGGGTCACCGAATGGGCGGGTGCGGGCTTCGACCCGTCGCTCGCCGGGGCTGCGCGGGTCTGGCCGCACCAGAACGATACCGGCGGTTTCTTCGCGGCGGTGCTGGAGAAGGTGGACGGCCCCGAGCCCGACGGCGCGCTGATATCCCCGGAGGGCGCCGATGACGCTGCGCTCGACGCCCTGGGCAGGACCTTCGGGCTCGGCGGGAACGCCTTCGACGGCGTCATCACCCACCGTGGCGGCGGCCGCTACCTCAGTGCGGTGAGTGCGGACCACCGCCTGCCGCCGGGGCTCGCGACCCAGACCACCGGTCTGCCGGTGCTCGGTACCCAGGCCCGGCCGCCCAAGCCGACCACCGCGTTCGCGCTGGCCTGGGCGCCGGCGGCGCAGGCGAATATCCTGGACGTGGACGAAGAGGGCCTGGCCGAGTACATCGCCCGGCGACCGCTGTATCTCGACCGTGTCGAGTTGCCCGAGGCACCCTATGTGCTGGTCCGTCACGGCGGCCACGGCATCGGTGTGGCCCACGTGCGCGGCCGTCAGGCCGACGGCCGGGTGGCCTTCGCCAGCCTCCACCCCAAGGCGTGGGCCGGGCGCTGAGCGCGCCCGCGCACACGCATTCATCCGCGAGAGGAGACGAACCCATGCAGGTGTGGCACATCCCCGAGCCCGGCGGCGCCGACGCGCTGACCCTCACCGAGCGTCCGGATCCGGTCCCCGGGCCGGGTCAGCTCGTGGTGCGCGTGCGCGCCGCGGGCGTCAATCGCGCCGACGTGCTCCAGCGCCTCGGTCATTACCCGCCGCCGCCGGGGGTGGTCGCCGACGTCCCCGGGCTGGAGTACGCGGGCGAGGTCGAGGCCGTGGGCGAGGGCTGCGTGCAGCGCCGCGTGGGTGACCGGGTGATGGGCCTGGTTGGTGGTGGCGCCTATGCCGAGCGCGTGCTCGTGCACGAGCGCGAGACCCTGCCGGTACCCGCCGGCATGGATGACGACCGGGCCGCCGCGATCCCGGAGGCCTTCCTCACCGCATGGCGCGCCATCGCCCTGGAGGGCGGCCTGCGTCCCGGCGGCTTCTGCGTGGTCCGCGCCGCGACCTCCGGCATCGGCACCGCGGCGGTGCAGCTGGTCCGCGCGATGGGGGCCCGGAGCCTGGGTACCGGCCGGGATGCCGCCCGGCTCGACGCGGTGCGCGCCCATGGCATGGACGCCGCTTTCGTCGACGACGGCGAGGCGTCGCTGGCGGATGCCGTGCACGGGGCGAACGGCGGCGAGGGCGCGGACATGATCCTGGACCTGGTGGGCGGCGACGGCCTGCCCGCGGCGCTCACGGCACTGCGCGCGGAGGGGACGCTGGTGCTGGTGGGGATGATGGGCGGCAGACGCACCGAGCTGAACCTGGGCGCGGTGCTCATGCGCCGGCTCACGCTCCGGGCGATGACCATGCGCAGCCTGCCGCTGGAGCGCCGTATCCAGGTGGTGCGTGCCTTCGAGGCGGAGATGCTGCCGCTGTTCGCGCACGGCGGTCTGGCACCGGTGCTGGACCGGACCGTGGCGTTCGCGCAGGCACCGGAGGCACACCGGATCATGGAGTCCGGTCAGCACCTCGGCAAGCTGGTGCTCACCCACGGCTGAGCCGGCCGAGGGTGCGGCTCAGTCGCGCTCGCGTTCGGATTCCGTGATCGTGGCTGCGCGCTCGCGCAGCCGCTCGAGCACGGTGACGGTCGTGCGCAGCTCCGTCTCGTCGAGGCCCTCGACCATCTCGTCGCGCAGTGTCGCGGCGACGCTCATGATCTGGTCCAGCGCCCGGTGGGCGCGCTCGGTAAGGTAGATGCGGTTGCGCCGGCGGTCGTCGCTGCAGGCCTTGCGCTCGATCCAGCCGTCGGCGGCGAGGCGGTCGAGCAGGCGCACTACCGTCGGCGGCTCGATGCCCGTTCGTGCAGCGAGCTCGCGCTGGGTCAGCCCCTCGCCACCGCGGGAGATGTTCATGAGCGTGCGCCATTTGGCCTGGCTGAGCCCCAGCGGGCGCAGCCGCGTGTCCAGGGCCTGGCGCCACTGCTGGGCGGTCTCCGCGAGCATGAGCCCGAGGTGGTCGATATCCGCCGCGTCGGTCTGTGGGGAACGGGTCATGGACCGTGCCTGTCGTCTTTCGGTCAGCCCGCAATCGTAACACGGGCATGCCGCCGCGTGCCGGCCTTGCCGCTCAGGGGCGGTCCGTGACGGCACGGGCGAGGCCCGCAAGGGCGGGTAACGGTGCGTCGATACGCCATACGGGGATGCCGGCGAGGTAGTCGTGCATCCGTCCCTTGGCCGTGAACCGGGCCATGAACGTGGCGTGGTCGAAGCGGCTGCCCAGACGGGGCAGGATGCCCCCGCCCAGGTAGACGCCGCCGCGGGCCCCGGTGGTCAGAGCGACCCCCGCGGCGACGGTCGCGAGTGCCCGGGTGAACAGCGTGAGCGTCTCCGCGGCGCGGGTGCCGCCCGCGTCGGCGGCGGCGATGATGGCCGCGGGCGCGAGCGCCTCCGGCGGCGCGCCGTCGAGTTCGGCGAGGGCGTCGTGGACCGCGGTCAGCCCCATCCCGGAGGCAACGCGTTCGGCACTGCAGTGGCCGAAGCGCTGCCGCAGCGCCCGTGCGACGGCCTCCTCGCGGGCGTCGCAGGGGGCGAAGCTGGCGTGTCCGCCTTCGCCGCCGACGGCGTGGTGTCCGCCGCCAGGGCAGGGGACGAGCACCGATATGCCCAGCCCGGTACCCGGGCCGAGCACGGCAATCGGCGCCGCGGGCCCCGCGGCGCCCGGATTCACCGGTGTACATTCCGACCGTGACAGGCCCGGCACCGCCAGCGCCTGGGCCACGAAGTCGTTGACGATCTCCAGTCCTTCCAGCCCCAGCCGGTCCCGGGCCTGTGTCGTGGAGAAACGCCACGGCCCGTTGGTCAGCGCGATCCGGTCTCCCGCCACCGGGCCGGCGACGGCGCACAGCGCCCGGCGTGGTCGCGGGGCGGCGGGGAGACCGTCCAGGTAGTGATTCGCGGCGGTGGCCAGGTCGGTGAAGTCGGCGGTGACCAGTTCGCGGACGTGGTGGATAGCGCCGTCGTCCGGGTCGGCGAGTGCGAAGCGGGCCCGGGTGCCGCCGATGTCGGCGATCAGCCAGGGTGTGCCGTGATGGGCCGTCGCCATAGTGGGGGTGCCTCCCCGGAGTGGGTTCCCCGTCGAGTGTAACGTTTCCGTCACGGGGCGATGCGGACGTCACCGGGGCGGCGGTGATAGTCTTCGTCCACGGAGAAACGCCAATCACGATACAGGAACACGGAGTGACCATGGGCACGCTGACCAAGGGAATCACGGGGGTTGCCGCGAGCCTGCTGCTGGCCGTGGCGGTTACCGGCTGCAGCACCACCGCACCGCCGCCCGGCGCCGGGCAGGAGCAGGCACAGCCGGGCGAGGTCGTCGGCCAGAAGACCATCTGGTCGGACGCGGACCGGGGCTGGGTGAAGCTCGTGGCCGCCGAGCCCCGCGGCGGCGGCTATGATCAGCCGGTGCACGTCGATCCCCAGTGGCTGCGACAGGCGCTCTATGACATCAAGCTGCGCGTCGAGCGCGACGGAGACAACGAGCGTGCCATCCGGCTCTTCAGTGTCGCGCAGCTCGACGTTCTGGTGCCGACCCTGGTGCGCGGGCTTGCCGAGGCGGGTCCGGACCAGGCGGTCGCCTTCGCCACCGCGGCCCGGCGCGGCGGCTTCACCTTCTTCGATCCGGTGCGGCTGACTACGGCGCGGGTCTTCGTCGAGGACGGCCGGCTCAACGTGCTCTTCGGCACGGTCTCCGAGCCGTTGCCCGAGGACGAGGTGCGCGGGTTCGTCGCCGATGCCCGCGTGGGCACCCGCGAAGAGGTGATCAACGAGGGCGGCACCGTCTGGAGCCGTGGCTGGGAGTCGCGTATGGAGCGGGACGACTGGGTCGTTCTCCCGGTGAAGACCACGGAGGGGGAGCTTCCGGCGCTGCCCGAGGCCGGGGCGAAGGCCGGGACCGATCCGGCGGAGCAGCCGGCGCCGGCGGCGGCCGATACCCCGGCGGCGGC
>NZ_WNXE01000200.1:0-3942 GCF_010993615.1 Arhodomonas sp. KWT
ACCACGGTGCCCTCGAACTCGGTGAGGAAGGTCTCCAGCCACGCCACGGACTCCGCGTCCAGGTGGTTGGTGGGCTCATCGAGCAGCAGCATGTCCGGCTTGGACAGCAGCAGCCGGCACAGGGCCACCCGGCGTTTCTCGCCGCCGGACAGGGTGGTGACGTCCGCTTCCCAGGGCGGCAGGCGCAGGGCGTCCGCCGCCTGCTCGAGCTTGCGGTCCAGGTCCCAGGCGCCGGCGGCTTCGATCTGGTCCTGGAGCTTGGCCTGCTCGGCCATCAGGGCCTCGAAGTCGGCGTCCGGATCGGCGAACTGGGCGGAGACCTCGTTGAACCGGTCCACCAGCGCCTTGGTCTCGGCCACGCCATCCTCGACGTTGCCGCGCACGTCCTTGCCCGGATCGAGCTCCGGCTCCTGGGGCAGGTAGCCGATGTTGATCCCGGGCTGCGGCCGAGCCTCGCCTTCGTACTCGGTATCCAGGCCTGCCATGATGCGCAGCAGCGTCGACTTGCCGGAGCCATTGAGGCCGAGCACGCCGATCTTGGCACCGGGGAAGAATGACAGCGAGATGTCCTTGAGGATCTGCCGCTTGGGCGGGACGACCTTGCCCACGCGGTTCATGGTGTAGATGTACTGGGCCATTGGCAGCTATCGGGTTCTCGTAGTGGGTACAGGGACGGAATCGCGCCCGCGGGCGCGGGCGGAATACGATTAAGTGCAGTGTAAGGGGTTCTCTGGTAGGGATAAAGCCGGTTGGACGACTACCACACCACACACGAGGAAGAGACCATGAAACGTCTGTTTACGGTGATCACCGCGGGTGCGCTGGCGCTCGTCATGCTGCCGGCGTTTGCCGCGGGTACCGCGAAGGTGCGCGTCGAGGCCGGTCCCCAGGGGACGATGAAGCCCATGACCTTCGAGTGGGGCGACGATGGCGAGGTCCGCATGGAGGTGCCGGGTCAGCAGGGCTACATGCTCGTGCGCGACGGTCACGCCTATGCGGTGCGTGGTAGCGGCGCCGACGCCATGGTGCTCGATCTTACGGCGATGCAGAAGGGCGGCGGCGAGGCCAAGGGCGACGGCCTTGCGGGGCGCACGGCGCTGCTCGGCCTGGATGCCCTGGACGGGAGTGCCACCGTCGCCGGGATCGACGGCGAGCTCTATCGCATGCGCTGGCGCGAAAAGGGCGAGGAGAAGTCCGGCCGTGTCGTGCTCAGCGACGACCCCATGGCGCAGTCCCTGAGCGATGCCTGGGGCGAGCTGGCCCGGAGCATGGGGGCCGACTGGGACGAGGGCGGCGTGATGTCCGGACTGCAGGAGCGCGGTCTGGGGCTGCTCCGGCTGGAGGGGCAGTTCGAGGTCGTGGAGATATCCGGTGACGCCCCGGCGGCCGGTCGTTTCGAGCTGCCCGCCGAGCCCATGGACCCACGGGAGATGATGCAGCAGGGCGGCGGCCAGTAGCCCCGGAGGCTGTCCGCGGGCGGCCCGGTGCGCGGGCCGCCCGGCGCCGCGTGGCGGAAGGCCGCGTCAGCCCTTGCCCTTTGTGCGCGTCTTGCCGGCCTTGCCTTCCTTCTCGATGAACTGGACGATTGCCCCGGCGACGTCCTTGCCAGTGGAGGTCTCGATGCCCTCGAGCCCCGGCGAGGAGTTCACCTCCAGCACCACCGGGCCGTGGTTGGAGCGCATGATGTCCACGCCGGCGACATTGAGCCCCATGATCCGGGCAGCGCGTACCGCCGTCTGACGCTCCTCGGGGGTGATGCGGATGGGGGTGGCGGCGCCGCCGCGGTGGACGTTGGAGCGGAACTCCCCTTCCTTCGCCTGGCGCTTCATCGAGGCGATGACCCTGTTGCCCACCACGAAGCAGCGGATATCCGCGCCGCCGGCCTCGCGGATGAACTCCTGGGTGAGGAAGTAGGCGTTCAGGCCGTGAAAGGCGTCGATCACGCTTTCCGCGGCCTTGGTGGTCTCTGCGAGCACCACGCCCTTGCCCTGGGTCCCTTCGAGGAGCTTGATCACCAGCGGGGCGCCGCCGACCAGGCTGATGAGGTCCTCGTTGTCGTCCGGCGAGTAGGCGAATCCGGTCACCGGCAGGCCGATGCCGCGGCGTGCGAGCAGCTGCATCGAGCGCAGTTTGTCCCGTGAGCGGGTGATCGCCACGGACTCGTTGAGCGGAAACACGCCCATCATCTCGAACTGCCGCAGCACGGCGGTGCCGTAGAAGGTCACCGAGGCGCCGATGCGCGGGATCACCGCGTTCGGCGACTCGAGGATGTCGCCCTTGTAGTGCACCTCCGGCCGGTGCGCGCTGATCTTCACATAGCAGCGCAGCGGGTCGACGACACGCATGGTATGGCCGCGTTCCTTCCCGGCCTCGACGATGCGGCGCGTCGAGTACAGGCGGGCGTTACGGGAGAGGACATAGATCTGCAGTGGCTCGGCCATTCGTATCTCGTTCCACGCTGGCTACTGCGGATGGTGAGGGCGGCGGATATCCGCCCCGGCGTCGGGCGATGCCCCCGGCTGGCGCGTACGGGCCCGTGCCCGGTCACCGCGACGGCGGCGGGCGACGTACCCAGACTTCGCTGTCCGCCGCGCCGGCCAGGTACGAGGCCCCCGGATCCACCAGCAGGCGGCGTTTCATGGCGCGGCGACCGATGAGCATGCGAAAACCCATGGTATCGCGGTTGGTCAGTGACAGATCAATGGGAAATCGCTGTCCCGCGATGAGCAGTGGTGTGCGGATCACGATGCGCCGTTCGCGGTGCCCGGTGGAGCTGGTGACCATGCGCTCTTCGAGCACATCGGCCGCGCAGTGCACGGTGCGGTCGGTGCGGCGCTGCAGCGGGTGGACCTCGAAGGCGACCCGGTCGCGGCCGTTGTCGCTGAAGCGGTGGATGTGGACCGCGTGCAGCGCGGAGGTCGACGCGCCGGTGTCGATCTTCGCCTTCACCGCCTCGATGCCCAGCTGAGGCAGGCCGATCCATTCCCGCCAGCCCACCCAGAGCCGCGGCCGGCTACGGCGTCGCGCGCGTGTGCTCATGCCCCCGGTTTCCCGTTGCGGATGACGCCCCAGTGTTGGCGCTGACGCGGTGTTTGGCAACCGGGCGGTTACCGTTGCCGGCGCAGGCTGCCCGGGGTGACGCCGTAATGACGTTTGAACGCGCTCGCGAAGTTGCTCACGTGCCGGTAGCCGAGGCGGAAGGCGATCTCCTTGATCCCCAGCGGCGTGTCCGCGAGCAGCTGGTGGGCCATTTCCAGCTTGCGCTGCTGCAGCCACTGCGCCGGCGGCACGCCGTAATGGGCCTTGAACGCCTGCATCAGGCGCGTCGCTCCCAGTCCGGTGTCCCGGCCGAGCTCGTCGATCGAGGGCGGGCAGGCCGGGTGCTCGAGCAGCCCGGCGGCGGCGTCGCGCACGCGAGCCACCTCCCAGGCGCTCAGGTGCGTGCCCGGCGAGTCGTTGCGGGTCAGGGATTCGAACGCCCCGCTGACGACCTCGAGCAGCCGGCCCTCCAGTGACAGGCGGCGGATCTCGCCGTGGTAGGGGCTGGAGAAGAGCTGCCCCACGGCGGGGCGTAACGCCGCGTCCATGCGCCGGTGCAGCTCGAACGCGCCCGGGGCGTGGCTCCGGCCTATCGCCGCCACCGGCGCCGGGAGGCGGGCGCCTTCCGAGAGGCGCTCGAAGAGGTCGTTCGAGAGGGTGATGCCGACCGTCCGGATCCGGCTTCGCGCCGGCAGCCGGAAGTCCACCCAGCGCTCCGCGGGCATGTGCCAGTGCCAGTGGCCGTCCCGGATGGTGCGGGGCTGGTCGACGCCGGGGATGAACACGTCGAAGGCGGTCTCCCAGGGGATGATCAGGCCGATCTCGTGCAGGTCGCTCTCGTCGGCGGCCAGGATGTTTACCGGATCCGCGCCGGTGTGGCCGTCGGCGAGGATGGCCCGCACC
>NZ_WNXE01000201.1:0-3927 GCF_010993615.1 Arhodomonas sp. KWT
CCGGCAACACCGCGGGTCTGCGCGAGGAGATCTACGCCTACGGATTCCGCAATCCGTACCGGCTGAGCATCGACTCCGACCTCTCGGGCCAGCGGATATGGGTCGCCGATGTGGGTCAGGACGCCCGCGAGGAGATCGACGTGGTCACCGCCGGCGGCAACTACGGCTGGGACTGCCGCGAGGGCAGCCTCACCGTCGACGCCAGCCTGCGTTCCAGCGCCTGCGACAGTCTCACGGACAGCGACTTCACCGCTCCGCTCACGGAGTACGGCCACGACCTCGGCGAGTCCGTTACCGGCGGCTACGTCTACCGCGGCACGCGCCTGGCGGCGCTCACCGGGCGATACGTGTTCGGTGACTTCATCAGCGGTCGCATCTGGGCCTACGACCGCGGCAGCGACGAGCGCGAGCTGCTCGTCGACACGGGGCTTTCCATTTCCACGTTCGGTACCGACGATGCCGGTAATCTCTACATCGGCGACTACGGCAGCGGCGCGCTCTACCGGCTCAGTCCGTAGCCGTCTCGCGGTCGCTACCTTCCGGCGCACCGCCGAGGGTATCGCGGAAGAAGGCGGTCATGTCGGCGAGTGCGGCGGTATCGTCGCGGAACCACCAGCCCAGGGACAGCAGCATGTCCACGTGGTCCGCTCCTGCATAGCGGCGGACCACCACCCGCCGTCCCTGTGCCCGCGCCCGCTCCGCCAGCGCGGTGGTGTTTCGCGGTTTCACCGTGGTGTCCGCGGTTCCCGTGGCAAGGAACAACGGCGGCCCCCGGGAGCCCACGACCGCCACCGGCTGGGTCGCCTGCAAATCCGCCACGCCGGCGAACGCCCGCCGGGTGGCGCGCACGTCCAGCGGGAGGAAGTCGTACGGGCCGGAGAGCCCGGCCACCGCCGCCACCGGCAGCCCCTCTGCGCCGTCCGCACCGGTATAGCGCGGCGCAACCCCCAGCATCACGGCGTTGTAGGCCCCGGCCGAATGGCCGGCCACGCCGATGCGTGCCGGGTCTCCGCCGTAGCGGGCGATGTGATCATGGGTCCAGCGCACCGCCGCCGCGACGTCCTCCACGAACGCGGGGTAACGCACCGACGGCACCAGCCGGTAGTCCGGGATCACGGTCACGAAGCCGCGGGCCGCCAGCGCGTGGCCGACAAAGCCGTAGTCCTGGCGGCGCCCGCTGTCCCAGGAGCCGCCGTAGATGAACACAATCACCGGCGCGCCGGCCACGGGCGCCCGCGGGGCATAGACATCCAGGCGCTGACGCGGCCACGTCCCGTACGAGGCATCCCGGGCAACGCGCCGGGCGCCATCGTCCCGGGGCATCACCGAGTCCAGCGCACCGAGCCGCGTACAGCCGGCGGCGAGCGCCACGAGCACCGCGATCGCCGGCGCCCGCCACATCGTCTTCAGGAAGGACATCGTCACCCCGAATCCCTATACTTGGCCGAATCCGGACGCTAACAGGGAAACGGGGGCGCCGCGAGCGTGCCCGGGCAGTCACCGAGAATGAGCACCGATAACGCGGGCCCCGGAGAATCAGGCACCATGCCGCGACAGCCGCAGCCGCCGGCGGGCGGTTTCACCGCCGAGGACATCGGCCGTTACGACCATGTCACCCGCCTGCCAAGCCGGGTCCAGTGCCTGGAGCAGCTTGCCGCCGACCTCGACGGAATCGCGTACAGCGGCCGGCCGCGTACGCTGGTACTGGTCACACTGGCGGAGGCACAGCATTTCAACCGCATCCTGCGTGCACTCGGCCATGCCTTCTCCGAGGACTTCATCCGCGCCGGGGCCCAGCGCGTCATCGAGTGCCTGGATGCAGGCGTGACGGTCTACAACGTCAGCGTGCTGAGCTTCGCGTTCGTCGTCGACAACGACGGCAGATACCCCCCGGAGCACACCGCGAGGAGCATCGCCACCCACTTCACCGACCCCGTCATGGTTCAGGACATCCCCATCCAGACCGCCGCGGGAGTCGGGCTGGTGGCACTGGACGCCGGCTTCACCGCACCCGCCGAGGCACTGCGTGCCGCGCTCACCGCCGCACAGGACAGCCGCAGTTCCCACCATCCGTTCGCGTACTACAACCCGGGCTCGGACGCCGCCCAGCGCCGTGCCTTCCAGCTGCTGACCGACCTGCCGGAGGCGCTGGAGGCCGACGACCAGTTCACCCTGCACTTCCAGCCCCGGGTGTCGTTCGCGGACCGCCTCAGCCACAGCGTGGAAGCGCTGATCCGGTGGCAGCATCCCAGGCTCGGATGGATCTCGCCCGCGGAGTTCATCCCCCTGGTGGAGACCACCGCCCTCATCCGGCCACTGACGGCTCTGGTGCTGGAAACGGCGATCCGCCGGCTCAGCCGATGGCAGGACGCGGGACGCGATCTGGGCATATCCGTGAACGTCTCGCCACGGAACCTGGCGGAGCCCGAGTTTCTGGGGCGGCTGCGCGGATGGCTCGACCGCTACGGCGTGGACCCGCGGCGCCTGGAGCTGGAGTTCACGGAGGGGGCGGTCTCTCCGGACAACGCGCGGACGCTGGAGACCCTGCGGCAGGTCCGCACCCTGGGCATGACCGTGGCCATCGACGACTTCGGCAGCGGCTACAGCAATATGGCCTACCTGACCCGCATTCCGGCGGACGTGGTCAAGATCGACAAGTCCTTCGTGCTCGACCTGGACAGGGGCGAGCAGGCGCGTTTCCTTGTCACCGAGATCACCAACCTCGCCCACGGGCTGGATTTCGACGTCGTCGCCGAGGGCATAGAGACCGCGAATGCGTACACCTTCCTGGACGGTATCGGCTGCGACCAGGGTCAGGGCTTCCACCTCGCCCGGCCGATGCCGGACGACCAGCTCGACGCGTGGCTGGTGCGCTGACCCCGTGCCATACACCACCCAATATCGCCCGTCCCCTCGTCCGCGTGTCGCCGCGCTCGCCATCCTGCTCGCCCTCGGCGTCATCGCCGGGGGTCGGGCCACCGCGGGTGCCGATGCCATCGACACGAACCGGCAGTGGGAGGCGCTGCCGGCCCCCGGGGACGACGGCGGCCGTACCACCCTGGCCGCCGCCGCGCAGGCCCTCCGGGACCTGCCGGTGACCCTGGCCGGGGTGCGCCTGGACGGCACCACGCTGAACGCGCTCGCCGCCACCCCGGCCGACGAGCCGCTGCTGCGCGCCGTGCGCGAACGGCTCGGCCGGCCGGTGGACCTCACCGACCTGCTCTACTTTCTCGACGACGTCGCCGCCGCGCGCGGGCGGCTGGACAGCGTGGACGTGCACTCCGGCCGGGCCCGGCGCGCGGGCATCCTGCTGCACCCCGACGGGGTCTTCGGCGACACGCCCCGGCGCTACGGGGGCCGGCGGCTGGAGATCCGCCCACCGCCCAACCCGCCGGATCTCGAGCCCGCCCCGGACGGCGCACCACCGGGGCCGCGCTGGACGGCACGCTATCCGAACCCCGCCGACGAGGCCGCCCGGCTGCAGGCCCTGGTGGACGCCGGCGCCGCGGGCTTCGCATCACGCCTGCGCTCGCTGATGGCGCAGTGCCGGGACCAGGGCGCGGAGGCGTATCTCTACTCGACGGTGCGCCGGCGCGAACGCGGCTACCTGATGTACGGCGCCTTCATCCTGGCACGGGCAAGGGGTCCCGAGGCGGTGGCACGGCGGGCCGCCGAGCTGGAGCGGCTCAATGCCGGGTGGGGGCTGGACATCCCGATCCGCTGGCAAACCGACGACGGCTGGCGGGCCACAAAGGAGGCGGCCCGGCGTATGGCCGAGGCCTACAACGTGGTCTATGCCACGCGCAGCGGGGCCCGTCATTCCAATCACTACGACGGCGACGCCGCGGACCTGGTCGTCGTCGACCTGCCCCGCCGGCTCACCCTCGCCGCCCCGGACGGTGCCCGGCGGACGTTCGACCTCTCAGC
>NZ_WNXE01000202.1:0-3866 GCF_010993615.1 Arhodomonas sp. KWT
AGGGCGATGTCCTTGCCCTGCAGGTTGGCCACCTCGGTGCCGGCGTACTTCGCCGTCTTGAGGTCGGCGGCCAGCTTCAGGAGGAAGGCGATCTCCTTTTGCGAATAGTCGCGCAGGGTCAGGAAATGCCGGTTCTTGAGGTTGAATGCCATGGTTCGGTCCTCGCTGTTCAGGCCGGGTCGCGGGCGGTGGGGCAGCTCATGCAGTGGCCGCCGCCGCGACCGCGGCCGAGTTCGGCGCCGGGGATCGCCAGGACCTCGACACCGGCCGCCTTCAGTGCGGCGTTGGTGTCGTCGTTGCGGTCGTAGCCGATCACCACGCCCGGGCGCAGCGCGAGGACGTTGTTGCCGTCGTTCCACTGCTCGCGGGCGCGCTCCTCCTCGGACTCGCCGCCGGTCGGCACGATCCGGAGGCGCTTGTAGCCGAGCACCTCGGCGACGATCTCGAAGATCGGCCGCGGGTCGTGGCGGAAGTCGAGCGGCTTGTCCCCCGCGCCCGGGCGGATGTCGTAGCACACGAGCTCGTCGGCGACCTCCTTGAACGTGGTGACCACATCGCCGCCGCACAGGGTGAAGATCGTGTCCAGGTGCATCGACGCCCGCGAGCGCGGGATCTTGAAGGCCAGCACGCGTTCCGCGGCGCCGGAGGCGAACAGCGATACCGCGAGCTGGCCCACCGCCTGCGGCGAGGAACGCTCGCCCATGCCCACGAGCACGGTGGCGTCGCCCACCGGCATGACATCGCCGCCCTCCAGGGTCGCCAGCCCGTGCTCGCGTGTCGGATCGCCCCAGTGGATGTTCACCCGGCCGGCGAAGGTGGGGTGATACCGGTAGATCGCGGTGTTGATCAGCGTCTCCGGCCGTCGGGCGGCCCAGTACATCGGGTTCACCGTCACGCCATCGTAGATCCAGGCGCTGTTGTCCCGTGTGAACAGGGCATTGGGCAGGGGAGGCAGAAGGAACCCGTGATGGCCCAGGTAGCTGCCGAACAGCCCGGTGAGCTCGAACGGCACCTCGTCGACGGTGAGCCCGCCGAGGAGGTGCTCGGCGAGTCGGGTGCCCGGCAGTTCGTCGAACCACGCGCGCAGCTCGGAGAGCGCGCCGACGCCGATGTGGTCGGCGGTGACGCGGTGATCGAGCACCCACGCCCTTGCCTCGGGGATGTCGAGGGTCTCCGCGAGCAGCTCGTTGACGTCGAGGACCTCGATACCCTGCTCGCGCATGGTGGCGGAGAAGACGTCGTGGTCCTTCTGCGCCTGCTTGACCCAGAAGACGTCGTCGAAGAGCAGCTCGTCGCAGTTCGAAGGCGTCAGGCGGCGGTGGGCGAGGCCCGGACGGCAGACGATGACCTGCCGGAGCGTGCCGGTTTCCGAGTGAACGCCTAGTGTTGTTGCGGTCATGTCGATTTCCCTCTAGACCAAGGTGCCGATACTCAGTACGACCGAGATGAAGATCGTGAGCATCAGCAGCAGTGGCCAGATGAAGGCGATCCAGCGGTCGTAGGGCACGCGCCCGATGGCGAGGCCGCCGATCACCACGGCGAAGGTCGGGTTGATCAGGTTCACCAGTCCGTTCGCGGACTGGTAGGCGGTGACCACGAGCTCCCGGCCGACCCCGGCGAAATCCGAGAGCGGGGCCAGGATCGGCATGGACAGTACCGCCAGTCCGGAGGAGGAGGGCACGAAGAAGCTCATCGCCGCCTCGATCCAGAACATCAGGTTGATGAAGGCGAGCTGCCCGAGTCCGCCGAGGGTCTCGGCGGCGCTGTGCAGGATCGTGTCGGCGATCAGGCCCTTGTCCATGATCACGACGATGCCGCGGGCGAGGCCCACCACCAGGGCGACGCCCAGCAGGTCGCGGGCGCCGTCGACGAAGCGGCCGGTGAGCTCCTTCTCGCCCATCCGCGCGACGATGCCGATGACGATCGCCGAGCCGAAGAACAGCGCGCCCATCCGCGCCATCCACCAGCCCTGGGAGGACACGCCCCAGATCATCACCGCGAAGGTGAGACCGAACAGCACCAGGACGATCGACTGGGTGGTGGTGAGCGTCGAGGAATGGCTCTGCTCGTCGTCGCCCCTGAGGAAGTAGGCCTTGTGCGCGGCGTGCTGTTTGGCGACGACCGAGCGCGACGGATCCGCCTTGACGCGCCGTGCATAGGCCATGACGTAGCCGATGCACAGCGCCAGCCCGCCCAGGAGTATGACGAAGCGCAGCACGATACCCGTGGTGAACGGGATCGAGGCCGCGTTGGCGGCGATGACGGTGGCGAACGGGTTGATCGTCGAGCCGAGTACACCGATGCCGGCGCCGATCATGATGACCGCGACGGCAGTGATGGTGTCGTAGCCCGCGGCGAGCATGACGGGGACCAGGATGCCGTAGAAGGCGAGCGTCTCCTCGGCCATGCCGTATGTTGTGCCGCCAATGGCGAACAGGATCATGAGTATGGGGATCATCCATATCTCGTGACCCTGAAGCTTGCGCATGGCCTCGCGTATGCCGGTGTCGATGGCGCCGGTGCCGTTGACGACCCCGAGGAATCCCCCCAGGAACAGCACGAACAGCGCCACGTCGATGGCGTTCGCTGCATAGCTGTCCGGGTCGTAGAAGCCGGCAACGGGGGCGAGCATGACGTCGACGAAGCCCTGCGGGTTCGGCTCCACGGCCTGGTAGGTGCCGGGAACGGCGACCTCGCGGCCCACGGCCTCGTTCATCGTGCGTTCGTACTTGCCCGTGGGGATGACCCAGGTGAGCGCGGCCACGAGGACGATGAGAAGAAAGAGAACGGTATAGGCGGTCGGGAAACGAGAGGTGAGTTCCGGGTCCTTCTGCGACGGGGCGTTGGGGTCAGCAGACACGGCACTTCTCCTTGTTTTGACGCGCAATGCTGCGCCACGGGGCTTGTTCCGGCGAGGCCGGGTGTTCGTGTACCCAGGTCAACGATAGGCGGAATGCGCGTGGGTGTCAGTTGACGCCGGTCAAGTCGTTAGCAATCTACCGGCATGCCCCGGGACGGCGGGCAGTGCGTGGTGATGCGGACGTATACCGGTGGGCACGGGACGGCCCGGGGGTGGTGAGGGCGGCCGCGGCGCAATAGAGGCGGAGGTCCCGTCCCGGCCGCAGCGTCGGGACGGGGTGGCGCGGGGCGCGGTTTCAGCCGGCGCCGAGGCGGCGCTGGGCCTCGCGGTACTTCTCCGCAGTGCGCTCGATGATCTCCGCCGGCAGGTGCGGGGCCGGCGCGGTCTTGTCCCAGTCCAGGGTCTCGAGGTAGTCGCGAACGAACTGCTTGTCGAAGCTTGGCGGCGAGCCGCCGGGCTGGTAGGCATCCGCCGGCCAGAAGCGGCTGGAGTCCGGGGTCAGGGCCTCGTCGATCCACACCAGCGTACCGTCGTGGTCGAGCCCGAACTCGAACTTCGTGTCGGCAATGATGATGCCGTGCTCGCGGGCATAGTCCGCGGCCTCGGTGTAGAGGCGCAGCGTCGTTTCGCGGACCGTCGCCGCACGCTCGGCACCGAGCTGCCCGGCAACGGTCTCGAAGGCGACGTTCTCGTCGTGCTCGCCCACCGCGGCCTTGGTCGAGGGGGTGAAGATGGGCTCCGGCAGGCGGTCGGCCTGGCGCAGGCCGGCGGGCAGCGGGATGCCGCAGATCGAGCCGTTCGCCTGGTAGTCCTTCCAGCCCGAGCCGATGACGTAGCCCCGCGCGATGGCCTCCACCGGCAGCGGCGCCAGGCGTCGCACCACCAGCGCCCGGCCCTCGACCTGGGCACGTTCCGCCGGGTCCGGCAGCACGTCGGTGAGGGGTCTGTCGGCGAGGTGGTTGGGGACGATGTGGCGCAGCCGCTCGAACCAGAACCGCGACAGCGC
>NZ_WNXE01000203.1:0-3853 GCF_010993615.1 Arhodomonas sp. KWT
GTCGCACACCTGCGGTGCACGACCTACCCGCTCTGTCGGCTGCCAGGAGCAGCCGACCTACTTGAGGCGGGTTAATGCGTGTCTATGATTGATTGTCGGCTGCCGGGAGCAGCCGACCTACCTGAGGTGTAGGTCGGGCACGGCCGGAGGCCGTGTGCGACGTTTCTGCTGAGTGTCGTAGGTCGGCTGCTCCTGGCAGCCAACATCCGGGCCACGGGGCTGGCGACGTCGATTGCCTTGGGTGGCTCACCTTGTTCTACCCGGAACCTGTTCGGCGGAGATGTCGGCTGCCAAGAGCAGCCGACCTACTTGGGGTGGTGGTTGGTGAGGATGGGTTGCGCTCAGGCGGATGCGCTGGGTCGTGCGCTGACGCGCTCGTGCCACCGCCGTACGTGCGGGAGCGTGTCCGGGATGTCGCATGCCCGGAGCGGGGCCACCTTTGTCCCCGCGGCGACAACCTATATGGCGATACCGGAGGCGTGGAGTACCGAGCGGATCCGCTGAAGTGCGGGAACGGGGCCGAACTGCGCTTCGAATGCCTCCCGCGTGGTGTCAAAGGCGTGCGCCAGCCGCTCCTGGGTGTCCGCGAGCGTATCGAGCATGAGCCTCGGAGGGAGACCGCTCTCCCGCGCGAGCACCTGCCAGTGCTCGCGGGTTATTCGTTCGGGCTGATACTCGCCACCGACGCTCATGGCGAGATGGGTGTCCACGTGCTCGATCGCACGCGTGCAGACCAGGTCGTAGAAGGGGGCGAGCCGCCAGCGGTTGGTGGCGTGTTGTGCCTGGACGAGGGCAAGGTTCTTGGCGTGGCCGTCCGAGTTGCCGGCGAGCACGTTGAAGATCTGCCAGCGCACCAGGGCACGCAGATCCGTCACGGGGTCTTCGGAGTGCTCGCGCACCAACCGTGCGCAGTCGGCAAACCCCGGGCCGCCCTCGATCTCGTATTTCGCCTGAAACGCGTGCCGGCCCAGCGCCTGGAGGAAGTCTTCCTGGTGGAGCCGCGTTCCGTATCCGTTCCGCCATAGGCGATCGAAGCGCGAGACGACGAGAAAGGTCTGGTCACGAACCGTGTCCAGAACGGTCTCCGACGTTGTCAGCCCGATCGCCGTCGCCAGGCGGCTCATGAATGCTTCGTAGAGTGGGACGTTGGCGAATCCCTCTATCTGGAACTTGAGGATGTGGCTCGAGGGCGCCGTGCCCGTGGGCAGTGCGTAGCGGCCGTTGCGCAAGTAGACAGGGCATTTGTCCTGGGCCCCGGCGAGTGACAGGCGCGGCTGAGGCGCGTCAGTGCGCCGTGCGTAAGCGCCGCGCCCGTGTTGGAGGATCAGCTTATGGAGTTCGTCCTCCGACAGGGGGGCATACTCCGGCGTATCGGATGGCTCCATCTCCACCGGAAGAATGGACAGGGCGCCGGCGCAGTCTCCCCCGAATTCCCGGAGCAGGGTGAAGTCGTCATCCGAAATGCGCCGGGTCCGGATCAGGCGCTCCCGGGCGCGCCCCTCGGGAAGGAGGTTCGCGAAGAAGAAATGGGCCGACCCCGCCTCCGGCGGGAAGGGGTCGCTGCGTAGTGGCATGCGTACGGACAGGCGGAATCCGTCGGTCAGCCAGGCGTCGTCGTAACGGAAACCGATCCGGCCCCGGGCGTCCCGCCAGAGGAACCCGACGAGCCGGTCCTCGAACCAGACAGTGAGGCCATCCGGGTCAATCACGTCCCGTCTCCGGGGACTCATCGACGATGGCCTGGATGCGGTCGGCCATGCCCCGTGGCACGACCGCGACTTCAAGGCCGAGCAGGCGAAGCGTTTCCAGTGTCTTTCCGAGCTGCGCCGTCGGCTTGCCGCGCTCGAGCTCGGAGAGAAAGCGTGTGCCGGTGCCGCCGACGCCGGCCGTGTCGGCCAGCGTTAGATGTCGTGATTTGCGGTGGGCCCGGGCCAGGGCGCCGAGCTCGTCCGGATTGTGAATGATGCCGTACTTTGGGGACATGGTTTTACCGATCAGTATTTTTTTGAGGCGTAGCCAACATTTCACCGATAGATTTTACCGTTCAGTAAAAAATATCGGACGACGTGGCGTTCAGCAACAGAAATTTACCGATCGGGAATTTTCGGGTCTGTGGGTCAGGTGTCGGCTGCCAAGAGCAATCCAGCTACGTGACGCGGGTTACAGCGTATCCATGATTGTCGGCTGCCAGGAGCAGCCGACCTACCTGATGAGGGGTAGGTCGGGCACGGCCGTAGGCCGTGTGCGACGTTTCTGCGCCTGAGTGCCGGATGTTGGCCGCTCCTGGCAGCCGCCAACATCCGGGCCACGGGGCTGGCGACGTCGATTGCCTTGGGCAGCCCACCTTGTTCTACCGGGAATCTGTTGGGCGGAGATGCCGGCTGCCGAGGGCAGCCGACCTCGTGTTCTGGATGTGCGCCTGCAAGAGGCGGAATCCTGATCTCCCCGACGTCGTGCAACGTGCCGGAAGAATGGCTCATGCGTATCAGGGCCAGATGTCGGCTGCCAGGAGCAGCCGACCTACCTGAGCGTAGGTCGGGCACGGCCATAGGCCGTGTGCGACGTTCCTGCTGGGTGTCGTAGGTTGGCTGCTCCCGGCAGCCAACGTCCCTTGTCGCGGCGCCCGAGATGTCGGCTGCCAGGAGCAGCCGACCTACCTGGGGTGGTGGTTGGTGAGGATGGGTTGCGCTCAGGCGGATGCGCTCGGTCGTGCGCTGACGCGCTCGTGCCACCGCCGTACGTGCGGGAGTGTATCGTCCGGCTGGATCTCCAGGGTGCCGGCAGCGAAGTCCACCGTCACCAGCGCGGTGATGTCCGCGATGGAGAACGCGTCCCCGGCCACGAACGGCTGCTCGGCGAGGCGGGCATCCATATCGGCGAGGAAATGGCGGTAACGCTGCGTGCCGCGCTCCACCAGGGCCTCGATCTGGGGCACGGGGTGCGGGCCGGGCAGGGCGCGGTCGCGAAAGCCCGGCAGGCGGTTGCGGAAGGCCTCCATTACGGCGAAGTAGCCCTCGAACTCCACCCACCGATCCCACGCGCGGATCACGCCGCAGGAGCGGGCGTCGGTGCCGGTCAGCGACGGCTCCGGGTAAAGCGTCTCGAAGTAGGCGCAGATGGCGTTGCTGTCACCGATGCACGTGCCGTCGTCGAGCTCCAGCACGGGAACCGTGCCCTGTGGGTTCACTCGCAGGAAGTCGTCGCCGAGCTGTTCGCGGGCGCGCAGGTCCACCTCCTGCATGGCGACGTCCAGCCCCTTCTCTGCCAGGTAGATGTGCACACGGCGCGGGCTCGGGGCGCCGTGGTAGGTGTACAGCGTTGCCATCTCGGTCCTCTCCTCGAATCGTTGTCCCCCGCGCCACGGTAATCCCGTAAACCGCCGGGCGCGATACCCCGCAGCGTCCCACCGTCGTCTCCGCCGACTGCCGTTGCCACGGTGTCAGGCAATCTTCCCTTAAAGCTCCTGTCACCTGCCTTGCCTACGCTGATTCGCTCCTGGACAGCACGGGAGTGCAGCAATGTCGAGCTTCAAGGATCAGCGTATCAGCCGTCGTGACTTCATCCGCCGGGCTCTCAGCACCGGAGGGGCCGTGGCCGGGAGCGTGGCGCTGCCCGGTATGCTGATGCCGCGGCGTGCCCCTGCCGTGGTGAAGGCATCGCGTCCGATGCTGCCCTATGGCGTGGGCAGCGGTGACGTGGTGGGGGATCGCGCCATGATCTGGAGCCGCAGCGACCGCCCGGCACGGATGATGGTCGAGTACGCCACGACGAAGAGCTTCCGGGATGCGCGCCGCGTGGTCGGCCCGGCGGCGCTGGCGGATACGGACTTCACCGCGCGGGTCGATCTCTCCGG
>NZ_WNXE01000204.1:0-3830 GCF_010993615.1 Arhodomonas sp. KWT
GATAAAGGCGTGGTGGAGAAAGCCGACGATCAGGGGCGCGCTGTCGGCGGTGAGCAGCCGCCACGCCGGATGATTGCGGCGCAGGTAACGGGCGTGATCGTAGTCCATGTGGACAGTTTCCGTGCCGTGATCGCCCGCGTCTACGATGCAAACCATCACCCGGCAATTCCGATTGTGACAATGCATGGTGGCTCAACGACACTCCAGGGCCAACGTTACCCTGTTCACCGCAGTGGCGATGTCGCACACGGCCGACGTCCGGCTGCACACGCGGGTAGGTCGTGCGCCGCAGGCGTGCGACGTCTCGGCCGTTTCATGCGTGCCTGCGACCGGTTCAGCCGGACGGCGCGCCAGAAGAATTTGCTGACCCTCGCCCTGTTGGGACAGACAACGAAAGACACGGGACACCAGTGGCCCGGGTCGATATCTGCATGGCCATTCCAATGGCCTGCCTTGCCGGACCAGCAATGCACGCCCGACAATGACTGACGCCACGAGTCGTGGCGCATAGCATCGAGGCGAGCAAGCCGGGTCCCAGGATTACCAGCCGAGCCGAGGGTAAACCGCCGGGCAACACGTCGGACGTGCCGTATCCGGAACAAATACCGGCAAGGTTCGCGTGCGATTTGGCGGTGTCCGCCGTCCTGGCCGTTCCGTTGCACCTGCTAACAGGGAATAGGGCGCCGACGCCGGCCGCTATCAAAGGACCACTCTTCCCGCCCCGCTCCGGGCCCGAACCAACGAAGCGGGCCCCAGTAAAAGTGGACAAAGGGCGCAAATGTCGACCAGTACTGCCAACCTCATCAATTTCGTCTTCGAAATCGCGAACAAGCTCCGAGGCCCCTATCGCCCGCCCCAGTACCGCAAGGTAATGCTGCCGATGACGGTGCTGCGCCGGCTGGACTGCGTGCTCGCGCCAACCAAGGAGCAAGTGCTCGCGGAGTACAAAAAACTGCAGGCGCAGGGCCTGGAGGGCGAGGCGCTTCATCGGGTACTGGCAGGAAAGGCAAGCAAGGGCCGCAATTACCCCCTTTACAACATTAGCCCCTATACCTTTGAGAAGCTCCTTGCCGACCCGGAGAACATCGCCACGAACCTGACCAGCTACATCAACGGCTTCTCCGAGTCGGCGCGGGTCGTGTTCGAGGCCTTCGACTTTGAGTCGGAGATCGAGAAACTGGACAAGGCCAACCGCCTGTATCTCATCGTCAAGGCGTTCACCGACCCGAAGATCGACCTGCATCCGGATCGGATCAGCAACCACGACATGGGCTACGTGTTCGAGGAGCTGGTCCGCCGTTTCAATGAGCAGGCGAACGAGGAGGCGGGCGACCACTTCACCCCGCGCGAGGTGATCCGCCTGATGGCGCACCTGCTCTATACCCAGGACGAGGAGATCTATACTCCCGGCATCGCGCGCACGATCTATGATCCCACCGCGGGTACCGGCGGGATGCTCTCCGTTTCCGAGGAATACATCACCGAGCAGAATCCCCAGGCGCATCTTGAGCTGTTCGGCCAGGAGTACAACGAGGAATCGTGGGCCATCTGCCGTTCAGACCTGCTGATCAAGGACGAGCCCGTGGATAACATCGCCTTTGGCGACACCCTGGGGGATAGCGAAACGGGCGACGGCCACCCGGACAAGACCTTCCACTACATGCTCGCCAACCCACCCTTCGGCGTGGAGTGGAAGCCGGAGGAGGATTACGTCAAGAAGGAGCACCAGGCGCTGGGTTTCAACGGGCGTTTCGGCCCCGGCCTGCCGCGCATCAACGATGGCGCCACCCTGTTCCTGCTGCACATGATCAGCAAGATGAAGGCTGCGCCGGAACAGCGGGGAGAGGGCTCCAAGATCGCGGTCGTCTTCAACGGCTCCCCCCTGTTCAACGGTGAGCCCGGACCCAGCGAAAGTAACATCCGCCGCTGGATCATCGAAAACGACTGGCTGGACGCCATCATCGCCCTGCCGGACCAACTCTTCTACAACACCGGCATCTACACCTACATCTGGCTGGTCACCAACCGCAAGCCGGACCACCGCAAGGGCAAGGTGCAACTCGTCGACGGCACCCGCCACTACCGTAAGATGAAGAAGAGCCTGGGGGAGAAGCGCAACGAACTGGGCGACGAGCACATCGAGGCGCTGACCCGCCTCTACGGCGACTTCACGGACGGCGCCACTTGCACGGTTGGCCAGAATGGAGAGCGGGAAGAGCGCGTTTGCTCCAAGGTCTTCGACAACCGGGACTTCGGTTACCTGAAGCTCACCGTCGAACGCCCCCTGCGGCTCAATTTCCAGGCCAGCGCCGAGCGCATCGAGCGGCTCTGGCAGGAAACCGCCTTCATCAACCTGGCCAAGAGCAAGAAGCGCAAGGACCAGGCCGAGCACGACGCCGAGGTCCAGGCCGGCGAGGCCACCCAGCAGCGCATCATCGAGATCCTACAGGGCATGGATGACACCCTCTACACCGACCGGGCCGAGTTCGAAACCGTCCTGAAGGCGGCCTTCAAGGACGCTAATGAGAAGCTTCTCAAGCCGCTCAGGGAAGCCATTCTGAAGGCCCTGTCCGTGCGCGACCCGGAAGCGGCCATCTGCCGCGATAAGGACGGCAACCCCGAGCCGGATACCGAGCTGCGCGATACCGAGATCGTCCCCCTGCCCGCGGATATCCCGCTGCCGCTGCCCATCGGCTATGACAAGGACGCCGACAACAGCACGCTGCTGGAACTGGTACGCGAGCACTGCGAGGACTACCTCGCCCGCGAGGTGCTGCCCTTCGTCGACGACGCCTGGATCGACCACGGCAAAACCAGGGTGGGCTACGAAATCCCCATCACCCGGCACTTCTACGTCTACGAGCCGCCCCGACCGCTGGAGGAGATCGAAAGCGATATCCAGGGGCTGGAAAAGGAGATCCTGGAGATGCTGAACAGGGTGACCGAATGAGCGCCGGGGAGCTCATCCTCTATAGAACGGAGGACGGTCGGGCGGAAATCCACCTCCGCCTAGAAGGGGATACCGCCTGGCTGACCCAGGCGGAGATGGCGGAGCTGTTCGACACCACGCCCCAAGCCATCACCCAGCACATCCGCGCGATCTATGAGGAAGGCGAGCTGGGCCCCGAGGCAACTTGTAAGGATTCCTTACAAGTTCGCCAGGAGGGCGAGCGCCGGGTCCGGCGGCGCCTCAAGGCCTACAGCCTGCCCATGATCCTCGCCGTGGGCTACCGGGTGCGCTCGCCGCGCGGCACCCAGTTCCGCCAGTGGGCCACCGCCCACCTGGAGGAGTACCTGGTCAAGGGCTTCGCCATGAACGACGAGCGCCTGAAGGAGCCCGGCGGGTGGGACTACTTCGACGAGCTGCTGGCCCGCATCCGCGACATCCGCGCGTCGGAGAAGCGCTTCTACCAGAAAGTGCGCGACCTCTTCGCCCTCTCCAGCGACTACCGCTCCGACGACCAAGAAGCCAACCGATTCTTTGCTGAGGTTCAGAACAAACTCCTCTACGCCGTCACCGGCCACACCGCCGCCGAGATCGTGGTCAACCGCGCCGACCCCGGCGAGCCCAACATGGCCCTAACCAACTGGCAGGGCGCCCGGGTGCGCAAGCAGGATGTCACCGTTGCCAAGAACTACCTGAGCGCTGACGAGGTGGACACGCTGAACCGTCTGGTGGTGATCTTCCTGGAACAGGCCGAACTGCGCGCCCGGGAGCGCCAGGACCTGACCCTGGATTACTGGCGCCACAACGTAGACCGGCTGCTGGAATTCAACGAACGGCCGATTCTCGACGGGGCCGGCAGCATCAGCCGCGACCGCATGGAACA
>NZ_WNXE01000205.1:0-3826 GCF_010993615.1 Arhodomonas sp. KWT
GGCAACCGGCTTTCGATGGACGAGACGACCCTGGACGGGCTGCAGATCGACCTTCCGGCCCCGCCGGCGGACGGGGGCGACGGCGGCGGGACGTCGGCGGGCGGGGCGGACATGGCGTTCCCGCCGGAGGACTTCCGGCTGTCCCTCCCTGACGCGGTGCCGCTGCCGCTGATCGTCGAGCTCGCCGGCGTCACTCTGCGCGACGCGACGATCCATCGCGGCGAGGCGGCGTACACCCTGTCGCGGCTGCATATTGCCGGTGCCCTCTCCACCGAGCGGATCCGCCTGGACGCGCTGTCGCTGCGCGCGCCGGCGGCGGAGCTAGACGCCCACGGGAAGGTCGGGCTCGGTGGCGACTGGCCGATACAGCTGACCCTGAATGCCCACAGCGGCCGTTATCCCGGCGGCGGGGATCAGACGCTGAAGCTCACCGCCGGCGGCTCTCTCGCGGACCTCGATGTCACCGCCGATGCGGGCGGGCCGGTGAGCGCCCGTCTAGAGGCGCACACCGCACTGTTCACGCCGGGGCTGCCGTCACGACTGCGGCTGCGGGCCGAGGCCCTGGCCTGGCCGCTTACCGGCGAGCCGACCGTGCGTGCCGGCGGTGTGGACCTGCAGGCGGACGGTGGTCTCAAGGGCTGGTCGCTCGGCCTTGACGCCGGAATCGGGGGGCCGGGCATTCCGCAGGGGCAGTGGCGGCTCGCCGCGGAGGGCGACACCGCCCATGCGGCGATCCGGACGCTCACCGGCCAGGTGCTTGGCGGTACCGTCTCCGGGGACGGCGGGGTGGCCTGGGGGGACGGTCTGGACTGGCAGGCACGGATCGAGGTCGACGGTATCGCCGGCGACGCCACCGTACCCCTGCCGGTCCCCGTGAAGCGTCTGGCGCTGACCGCCGACGGAGACACCGGCTCGGCGCGTATCGAGCGGCTGGACGCGGCGCTGCTCGGCGGCAGCGTCTCCGCGAAGGGGCTCGTGGACTGGCGGAGCGGGCTCGAGTGGCAGGCGGCGCTAACCGCCGAGGACCTGGACCCCGGGCAGTACCGGTCGGGGCTGGATGGGCGTCTCGGCGGCCGGGTCGCGACCACCGGCGCGCTGCGCGGCGGCGATCTGAGCGTTGTCCTGGCGATCCCCGGCGTGGAGGGCCGGCTGCGCGGCTACCCGGTCTCGCTCCGCGGCCACCTCGCCCGTGCCCCGGGTGCCGGCTGGCGCTTCGACGGCCTGCGTCTGCGCAGTGGTCCGGACGAGATTGCCGTCGACGGCGGCCTGGCGGACGGCCGCTGGGACGCCCGGGCACGGCTCGATCTGCCCGAGCTGGCCGCCCTCTGGCCAGGGGTGGCCGGCACGCTGAACGGCGACGTCCGCGTCGGCGGCGCGATGACCGCGCCGGACGTGAGCGCCTCGCTGGACGGCACCGGTATCGCCTATCAGGACATCCGCGTGGACCGTCTCGCCGTGGAGGGCAGTGTCGCGGCGCTCATGACCCGCGCCAGCCGCCTGCGCGTGTCCGCCGGCGGCGTCGCCCGGGACGGGCAGGAGCTCGGCGACGTCACCGCCGCCCTGGACGGCACACGGGCACAGCACCAGCTGGTGGTGAACGTGGAAGGCGGCGGGCCGGTCACCGGCTCGCTGCGGCTCGACGGCGGGCTGGCCGCCGACAGCGGCGACTGGGACGGCACCCTGACCGAGGCGACCGTCAGTGCCGGCCCGGAGCGCTGGACGCTCGTCGACCGGCCGGCGCTGCGTTGGCGCGCCGGTCCCGGCGAGCTCCACGTGGACGCCCACTGCTGGCGAAGGGATCAGGGCCGGCTGTGCCTGACCGAACCGCTGGTCGCCGGTGCCGGTGGTGCCCGAGCCGACCTGCGCATCGGCGACCTCCCCCTTGCGGTACTCAAGCCGTGGCTGCCGGAAGGGCTGGCGTGGTCCGCCACCCTGAACGCGGACGCCCGCGTGCGCTGGCAGGGCAGCGGCCTGCCCCGTGTGGAGGTCAGCGCGCGTACCGGTGAGGGCAGCATCACCGCCGCGCGGAGCGAGACCGACGAGCCGGTGACGCTGGACTACCGTTCGCTGACGGTGGATGCCGGCCTGGACGACGACGGTGCGCGGCTGGAGCTGGCGCTCACCGCCGAGCAGCTCGGCTCGGTGAATATCCAGGCGTCAACGGATCCGCGGGCGGCGGAGCCGGGCCTCGACGGGCGCGTGCGCATCGACGGTATCCGTCTCGGACTGGTGCAGCCCTTCCTGCCGCAGCTGCGGCGCCTCGAGGGGACCGTGACCGTGGACGGCAGCCTCGGGGGGCAGCTGCGCGCACCCACCTTCGACGGCACCGTGCGCCTGCGTGACGGTGTGGTCGCCGTGCAGTCCCTGCCGGTCCCGCTGGAGGCGGTGACGCTCTCGGCCCGGATCCAGGGGACCCGTGCGACCCTCAGCGGCGGCTTCAAGAGCGGCGAGGGCCGCGCCAGCCTCGGTGGCAGTATCTCCTGGGGCGACGGGCTGCACGCCAACGTCGCCGTCTCCGGCGAGGGGCTGGAGGTGGCCTATCCGCCGCTGGTGCGGGTACGGGTGAGCCCGGCCATGACCATTACCTACGATGGCAGTGCGCTCAGCGTCAACGGCCGGCTGACAGTGCCCCAGGGCCGGATCACCCTGGAGGAGCTGCCCGAGAACGCCGTCGCGGTCTCGGACGACGTGGTCATCGTCAATCGTGGGGACGGGGGCGGGGAATCCAAGCGGGAGGAGGGCCTCAAGCTCTCGACCAACGTCTACCTCGTGCTCGGCGATGATGTCCGCTTCCAGGGCTTCGGCGTCGAGACCGCGTTGGCGGGCGCGCTGCAACTGCGCCAGATCGGCACCAGCAGCGCCGAGGCCTTTGGGGAAATCAGCCTGGTTGACGGCACCTTCGAGCGCTACGGCCAGCGGCTGAAGATCCGCCAGGGGCGGTTCATCTTCTCCGGCCCCATCACCGAACCGCAGATCGATCTGGAGGCGGTGCGCGACACCGGTGAGGTCATCGCCGGGCTGCGGGTAACGGGCCCGCCCTCGGCGCTGCAGGCGAACGTGTTCTCCGAGCCGTCCATGCCGGAGGCGGATGCGCTGTCGTACCTCATCACCGGCCGCGGCCCCGGCGCCGGCACGCCCGGCGAGAACCAGCTCGTGACCCAGGCCGCGCTGGGGCTGGGTCTGATGGGCGGGCGCGGTATCGGCAGCTCGCTGGCCGGTCAGCTCGGCGTGGAGGACTTTCAGCTGGAGACCGCGGGCAGCGGCCAGGACACCCAGGTGGCGGTGAGCGGCTACGTGGCACCGAACCTGCTGGTGCGCTACGGCGTCGGCGTGTTCTCCCCGGAGAACACCCTCACCCTGCGCTACCAGCTCACCGAGCGGCTCTACCTGGAGGCGGTGAGCGGTATGGAGAGCGCCCTCGACCTGTTCTATTCCTTCGACTTCTGAGGGGGTGCCGGCCGGATCGCCCGGGGGGGTGACGCCTTCGCCCGCTATTCAAGTGCCGGCCGCCGAGCGTGTGCGATATCTCCATCCACGGGCCGGGCATCGGCCACCGGCGCGCGGCGGGCGAGCGTCGGCGGCGCCCGGCGGCCGACGTTCTCCGGTGTCGTGCGGGATGTCGGCTGCCCTGAGCAGCCGACCTACGCGGCCAACCGCGGCCCGATGCCGGTCTCTCCGGTCACGACCTCGTTTGACATCGGCCGTGCCCCGGTACCATGGCACGGCCGTTCCCCTGCTTGTAGGTCGGCTGCTCCTGGCAGCCGACATCTCCGGTGGTGTCTTAACGCCTGCGGCGCCTGGTCCACGCGTACGGCCGAGCCCGGCC
>NZ_WNXE01000206.1:0-3781 GCF_010993615.1 Arhodomonas sp. KWT
CCGTCGACGGCTTCGCCGAGTATCGCTGGGGATTCATCGATACAGCGGGCGCACTGGCAATCCCGCCGCGGTTCGAGAATGTCACCCACTTCCACGGCGGACTGGCCGGTGCCTACGACGGTGCGCAGTGGGGCTATATCGATCGCCGCGGGGAGTGGGCCATTGAACCGCAGTTCGAGGACGTGCGGGCCTTCCGGGATAACGGTATCGCGGCCGTTGTCCGTGACGGCGAGTGGGGGCTTATCGACCGTGAGGGGGCAGCGCTCGACGTCGAGTTGCACGATCACGTGAACCAAATCCGTGTCGGTGATGGAACCCCCGCGCGGGTCGAGGTCGAGTACGGTGTCACCTACGAGAACGCCGAGGGCAAAACGCTCGCCATACCCGAGGGGATCATCCTGGTCGAACCGTTCGGATCATCGGGGCTGTTCATCGCGCGCCGTGATCGCCGGTACGGGCTCATCAACCGGGATCTGGAATGGCAGATCAAACCGGATTACAGGGATATCAGCGCGCCGTCGGAGTCCGGGGCGGCGGCCGTGGCCGCGGGCGGACTCGAGGGCGATGCACTGATTCGCCAGGATGGCAGCGCTGTGGGGAAGGACGGCGCAGCCGTGCGGCGTAGGGGCGATTTCTGGCGCGTTACGTGGCCTGACGGCCGTAATGCCGTCTTCGATCTCCAGGGCGAACGAATCGCTGAATTCGGTGGGGAGGCGGACAGTCGCGTCAGGGACATGGGTTCCTTCCTGGTCGCCCGGGGGGGCGACAATACGAAGATCATCGGACCGGCGTTCGACGAGCCGGTCGTACTCGACTCCGGGCTGACACCCAAGCTGGTACGTTCCGCCGGTCTGTTGGTGGTGTTCGACGGCGAGACGATGGCGGGCGTGATTCTCGGATCCGGCAGCTATCTCACCGGCGAGGACAGCAAGGACGGCCGCGACTGGTTCGGGAAGATCGCCTACGCCGAGCGTCACGGCGCGTGGACGTGGTTCCGCGACCGGGACAAGGCGTTAATCCAGATCGTCGATCCGCACGGGCGTCCCCTGCTCGACGAGGCCACGCGCAAACGCCTCGGCAACCACCATATCGAGCCCCTGGAAACGGCGGAGGGCGGGGCCGGGGACAATCCGGCCGCGATTGCGTTGATCAGCGAGAGCCGGTACTGCGACTGCGGGCCCGGTGCCGGCATGTTGATGTCCGACGGCCAGCTCGAATTCCACGAAGACTGGCAAAAGGTCGAATCGCTCGATATCCGCGGGCCCGTGCGTGGGCGGCGCTTCGCGTTTCACACCGACGAAGGCGTCGGGATCCTCGACGGGCAGGGTTCGGTCATCCTCGCCGCCGGGCAGGAGCATATCGATGATTTCCACCACGGCAATGCCCTTGTGTACGGAGATGGCGTGACCCGGGTCGTGGACCGCTCGGGGCAGCTCTTCGACATACCCAACGGCTTCGGCATGTCGGTGGTCGCCCCCGGAATCATGCGCTATCGCAAGAGCGCCGCGGCGGAGGCGCTGTTCAGTCTCTACGACCTCACCTCGCAGCAACCGATCACCAAACCCCGGTTCCAGGACGTGGGGGATTTTCACGACGGTCAGGCCACGGCGGTCTCGCCGGAAGGGAAGACCGGTGTGATCGACAGGGCCGGCGAGTGGGTGCTGGCGCCGGCGTATGCCGCGGTTGAGCCGGTCAACGGCCAGCTGTGGATCGTTCAGCGGCGCCGTGGGAGCGACCCGTTCGAGGACATCCCCCGGGCGCTGGTCGACGCGGACGGCGAGACGATCGTTCCCTATACGGAAGGTCTGCTTTCCGCGACGGTGCTCGACAACCGCAGTGTCGAGGTCCGGGCACACGGTCCGGCCGGTGTCCACAAGTTGCTGAGTCCGTCCGGGGAGGTGCTTTTCGATGGCCACGAGGCGACGTTCACCGTCATGGGCGACTTGCTGAGGCTGCGGCGTCGCCCCTCCATCGGCTATCTCGGCGACGATCTCGAATGGGCCGTTGCCCTCGAACCCGGCACGGGCAGTGTCTTCCACGCCGATGCGCAACGGGCGTTGCGTTCAACCGGCGAAAGGGCAGAGATCCTCGATGCCAAAGGTAGGGTCGTGGCGACCCTGCCGGACGGCGAATGGCGCTGGCCGACCGCTGCGTCCCGCATCATAGGGCGTGTGTACGAGGACGGGACAACGAAGACGAAATACGCCGATCCGAACGGCGAGATCACCCTCATCGTTGACGGCAAGGCCGGCGTATTTCGTGGCGATACCGCGCTGGTGAGCCGAACCGATGGTCAGGACGGGTTCTGGGTGGGCGCGTCGGGGGAACGCCGGGAGATCCGGGGACGCTATACGGACCTCGGACTGCCCGCCGACAATGGCCTGGCCTACGCGGCCAGCGGCGGCCGTTACGGCTTCATCGACGGGGACGGACGGTACGTCATACCGCCGGTCTACGATCTGGTAACGCCTTTCCAGGACGGGCGCGCCATCGCCACGACGGAGCGCAGCGCGATGATGATCGACCGCCAGGGCCGGCCCATCGCCCGAGTGGCGAGTGAATGCGGTGTCAGGGTGCTTTACGGCCCCGACAACGAGCGTGTCTGGCCGGAGCGTCTGCCCCAGCGCTGCCGGCACTGATCCAATGCAATGGTAACGGCCCCGGCGCATCCCGTGTGCCGGGGCCGTGCCGTGAGCCGGCGGGGCCCCGCGGTGCCCGCCGCCGTCCGCTCCAGAAATTCGGGCGAGTAGGTTGGCTGCTTACGGCAGCCAACATCCGGCCTTGCGGCACCGGCACTGTCGGCTGCCAGGAGCGGCCGACCTACGGCGGAGGCGCGCCGAGGGGCACCGGTGGTGTCCCTGCCGCATCAGCTCACCGCGGCAAGCCCCTCCCGCTCCAGGCGTTCGAGCTGGGCGTCTTCCTCGGCCGTCAGCACGATCCCGTCCGTCTCGGCGGTCTCGCGTGCCGCGAAACGCCGCTGGGAGGGGAGGCGGGCGCCCTGTCCGACGATCGCGTCGAACAGCATCTCCGCCCGGGCCTCCGGCGAGCCCTCGCGGCCGGCGGCGAAGCGTGCCGGGTCGAAGGCCAGGATCAGCTCACCATGGCCCGGAGAGAGCGAGGTGTCGCCCAGCCAGTCCAGGGCCTCCCGGCTGGTGAGATCCCCGATCATCGCGCCGGCCAGCAGCTCGATCATGGTCGAGATCGCCGAGCCCTTGTGGCCGCCGAAGGGCAGCATGGCCCCGGCGAGGGCCTCCTCCGGGTTCTCGGTGGGACTGCCGTCCGGCCCCAGCGCCCAGCCAGCCGGGAGCGTCTCGCCGGCGCGGCGGCGCAGCTCTATCTCGCCGCGGGCCGCCACGCTGGTAGCGAAGTCGAAGACGAAGGGATGGCCGCGCCGCGGCCACCCGAATGCCAGGGGGTTCGTGCCCAGCAGCGGCTCACGTCCGCCGACCGGGGCGACGGTCGCATAGCTCGGGCACATCGCCAGCGCGGCGAGACCGTGTTCGGTGATCGCCTCGATCTCGGGCCAGAGGGCGGCGAAGTGGGTGCAGTCGTTGACGACCATCGCGGCGACGCCCAGCGTGCGTGTCCGCTCCACGAGCTTCGGCAGTCCGGCCTCGAAGGCGGCGTTGGAGAAGCCGCCCGCGGCATTCACGCGGACGATGGCGCTGTCGTCGGCGGAGACGACGGGCACCGCGTCCGCTACCACCTTGCCCCGCTTGAGCGTGCGCAGGCAGCCCTCGACGCGGTAGATGCCGTGCGATTTGCAGCCGTCGCGTTCGCC
>NZ_WNXE01000207.1:0-2530 GCF_010993615.1 Arhodomonas sp. KWT
TAGCGGGGACTGCGGTGCAGGCAGGGCCCCACGGCGGGGCGCGGCAGGTATCGCTCATGTCTGGCCACCTTCCCTGGTTGGCTGTCGGGGATCACGCTTGTCCGTGCGCCGGGTGCCGTTGCCGTCTCCTTGCCCCGGACTCCGCTACATGCTGCCCCATTTCCCGTCGCAATCCAAGATGGTATGCGCGGGGGCGGAGCGGCTATGTGCGTTGTCTGCCGTTCACTCTTTGCCGCCGGTCCCGTCCCCGGTGGCCGGCTGATCCAGCTCGTCGAAGAGGTCGCCGTACGGGTCTTCCTTCTCCGGCGGGTTGCCGTCGTAGACCAGGTTGCGGCGGTACTGGAGGTAGCTCGAGCGCGTGAAGGCGTAGGGGTCCAGTGCGGCCTCGTTGCGCAGGCGCACGGTGCCCTCGAGCTGGGCACGGGTGTTGACGAAGTTGAGCGCCGTCAGCCCGCCCAGGGTGACGGTGTTGAGCGCGGTGTAGGTCAGCACGTTGGTGTAGTAGGCCACCGGATAGCGGGTGACGTCGCGGGTGCTCGACGGTCCCAGCGCCGGCACGACGAGGTAGGCGCCGCTGTCGACACCGTAGGTGCCCAGCGTCTGGCCGAAGTCCTCGGTGCGGTCCGGCAGGCCCATGCGGCTCGCCGGATCGAGGAAGCCCGCGAGCCCGAGGGTGGTATTGAACATGAACCGCGCGGTGTCGGCAAAGGCGTAGCCGATCTTGCCCTGGAGCAGGTCATTGAGCAGTACGCCCGGATAGGCGAGGTTGTCGAAGAAATTGTCCACGCCCGTGCGTACCGGCTCGTTGGTGACGGCCGTCCATCCCCGGGCGGCGGGGGCGAGCACGTAGCGGTCCAGCCCCTCGTTGAAGTCGTAGACCTCGCGGTTGGCGCCCTCCAGCGGGTCGTAGGCCTGATCCGGTGTCGTCTGCGGCGTGCTCGCGCAGCCGGCCAGCACCGACACCAGGACGGCAGGGGCGAGGGCCCGGAGTGCATTGTGGGCGGTGGCGGTCACGGCTCACTCCTGCTCACGGATGAATGTCAGTACGCTGCGGTTGAATTCCCGCGCCCGCTCCAGCATGAGCATGTGACCCGTTTCAGGGAAGAGCTGGAGCCGGGCCTCCGGGATGGCCTCGGCGAGATACTCGCCGTTTTCCATGGGCCAGACGATGTCGTCCTCGCCGTGCAGGACGAGCACCGGGATGCCGATGTCGGCGAGCCTGTCACCCTGGCCCGGCTGGCTGTAGACCGCCTCGAGCTGGCGGGTCGGGCCTTTGGGGTCGACGTCGAGCTCGCGCTCGAAGCGCAGCAGCCGCTCCGCGAGGTCGGGCACCCGTTCGCGGTAGGTGGGATGGTAGAACACCTCGGTGAGCCGTTGCACGGCGTTGGCGTGGCCCACGGCCTCGCGGTCGATATGCAGGATCTCCTCCACCGCCCGGGCGGGGCGGGCGAAGGCCGGGTCGTTCACGCCCGGGCCGGTGCAGCCGAGTATGAGGCTGCACAGCCGCTTTGGCGCCATGTGGTAGAGGGCCTGGGCAATGAGTCCGCCCATGGAGACCCCGACCACGTGGGCCTCCGCGATACCGGCGGCGTCCATGGCCGCGAGCACGTCGGCGGCCATGTCGTTGATGGTCCAGCTCTCGGTATGGCTCTGGGTGCGGCCCGTGCCGCGGTTGTCCATTACCAGCACGCGGCATTCCCGGCTCAGCGCCGGGATCTGCATGCCCCAGGCCTCGACGGTGCCCCCCAGCCCCATGATCAGGACGACGGCGGGGCCGCTGTTGCCGTGGGTCTCGAAGTAGAGCCGGGCGTCGCCCGTATCTACGTAAGGCATGTGGGTCTCTGCTGCACTGAACAAACAGCGCTCGAGTATAGACTTTCGCCTGTCCGATTGCATCGGCGTGACCGCTCAGGCCGGATCGTCTTCCGGGTCGACGGCGAAGTCGAACGAGTCGAAGTAGAGATGTCCGGGGTCCAGCCCGTGGATGGCGAATGCCGTCTTCGCGGCCTCGATCATCGGCGGCGGCCCGCTCATGTAGACGTCGTAGCCGCTGAGGTCCGGGTAGTCCTCGATCACGGCCTCGTGGACGAAGCCGGTGCGCCCGTTCCACTGGTCGCCGGCCCGGGGCTCGGAGAGTACCGGGGTGTAACGGAAGCTCGCGTGCTCCCGCGCCCAGCGCTCCGGCAGGTCCGCGAGGTAGAGGTCGTGCCGGGCGCGCACGCCCCAGTAGAAGTGGATGGGCCGGTCGATGCCGTGGTGGAAGGCGTGCTCGAGCATGGACTTGATGGGCGCGAAGCCCGTGCCGCCCCCGATCATGAGGATGGGGCGGGGCGAGTCCTCGCGCAGGAAGAATGTCCCGAACGGGCCCTCGAAGCGCAGCAGCGCGCGCTCCTTGAGCTCCTCGAAGATGTAGCCGGTGAAGCGCCCGTCCGGCACCTGGCGGACGTGCAGCTCCAGCAGCTCGTCGTCATGGGGCGGGTTCGCCAGCGAGAAGCTGCGCCGGCGGTTGCCCCGCAGCAGGAAGTCGACG
>NZ_WNXE01000207.1:2627-3771 GCF_010993615.1 Arhodomonas sp. KWT
TGTACTGGCCCGGCAGGAACTGCAGCCGTTCGTTGCCCGGCGTGCGCAGCCACAGCCGGCGCACGTCGTGGGCAAGGGTGTCCATGCGTTCGACCCGGCAGGGGAGCTTGCGTGGCCGGATATCGTCGGCCGAGCGGACCTCTCGCACCTCGATGGCGAGGTCCGAGTCGGCCCGCGCCTGGCAGAACAGGGCCTGGCCGACCGCCTCCTCGGCCTCGGAGAGCGCGGGCGGGCGCCCGTCGGGATAGCTCACCCGGCCCTCGACGACCTTGCCCATGCAGGTGCCGCAGGTACCGCCCCGGCAGCTATAGGGCAGGATCAGGCCGTGGCGGAGCGCGGCGCTCAGCACCGCCTCGCCATCCTCCACGGTGAACTCGTGCTGCGTGTTCTCGATCCGGACTCGGTAGCTCATCGTGTATGCCGCTTTCCGCGTGCCTTTGCGCCATTCTCGCCCAACGTCGCCGCCGGGCCTAGGGCCTGGTCGTAATCACCGGCGGCGGGCCGTGCCCGGGTTGCCGCCGCCACGCCCGGGTACCGGGGTTCAGTCGATGCCAAGCTCGTCCCAGTAGGCGTCGACGCGTTCGCGCACGGCGTCGTCCATGCGGATGGGCGTGCCCCATTCCCGCGTCGTCTCGCCGGGCCATTTGGAGGTCGCGTCGAGCCCCATCTTCGAGCCGAGCCCCGAGACCGGCGAGGCGAAGTCCAGGTAGTCGATGGGGGTGTTGTCCACCAGCGTCGTGTCCCGCGCCGGGTCCATGCGGGTGGTCATCGCCCAGATCACGTCCTGCCAGTCACGGGGATCGACGTCGTCGTCCACGACCACCACGAACTTGGTGTACATGAACTGGCGCAGGAACGACCAGACCCCGAACATCACCCGCTTGGCGTGACCGGGGTACTGTTTCTTCATGCTCACCACCGCCATGCGGTAGCTGCAGCCCTCCGGCGGCAGGTAGAAGTCCACGATCTCGGGGAACTGCTTCTGCAGAATCGGGACGAATACCTCGTTGAGCGCGACCCCGAGTACGGCGGGCTCGTCCGGGGGGCGGCCGGTGTAAGTGCTGTGGTAGACGGGGTCGCGCCGGTGGGTGATGCGCTCGACGGTGAATACCGGGAAGTGCTCGACCTCGTTGTAGTAGCCGGT
>NZ_WNXE01000208.1:0-3748 GCF_010993615.1 Arhodomonas sp. KWT
CGACATTGCCGGTGCCGCAAGGCGGGATGTTGGCTGCCAGGAGCAGCCAACCTACAGCACCAGCTCCCTTCCCGGGCATCCCGCAAGGGGTGCCGGCCGGGAAACCCGCTAGCGCTGTAACTCCCGTAGGTCGGCTGCTCAGGGCAGCCGACATTTACGGTGCCGCAAGGCGGGGTGTTGGCTGCCAGGAGCAGCCAACCTACAGCACCGGCTCCCCTTCACGGGCATCTTGCAAGGGGTGCCTGCCGGCAAGCCCGCTAACGCTCCATCCGGATGCCGGCCTACTCGCAAGGGGGACGTCAGATCCGGCTGTCCGCCACCGCCGCGAGCACGTCCTGCCAGGTCAGGATCCCCACCAGCGCCTCGTCATCCAGCACCGGCAGGCTGCCCACCCCGTGTGCGCTCATGCGCCGCGCGCACTCGCGCACGTCGACGGCACCGGTAACCGTCTCCGGCGCACGGGTCATGATCTGGTGGATCGGCCGGCGCAGGGTGAAACGGTCGCGATCCCGCTCGGCGGCCGTGTGCATGAACGGGCTCAGGCTGCGCAGCACGTCACCGTCGGAGACCAGCCCGACCAGACGGTGGTCCTGGTCCACAACGGGGATATGCCGCACGCGGTGGTCCTGGCAGAGATCCCGGGCGAGCTCGACGCTATCGTCGCCGGTCAGCGTGAAAACGCGCCGGGTCATGATGTCGGCAGCGGTAACGCTCATCGCAGGAAATTGCGGCTGACCTCGCGGAAGACGTCGGTCCCCGCGCGCTGGAGCCACTCGAAGGCAACCATCTCCCGACTGACCACCTGCACCCCCAGGGCGCGGATGCGATCGAGGGCGAGGTCGCGGTCCCACGGATTACGCGAGCCCGCCGCGTCCCCCGCCACGAAGACCTCGTAGCCCGCCTCGTGCAGGCCGAGGGCGGTCTGCAGTACGCAAACGTGCGCCTCGATACCGCAGATCACCACCTGCTTACGGCCGGCGCCGGAGACGAGATCGCGGCAGGCGGGCTCGTCCGCCGCGGAGAAGGCGGTCTTCTCCGCCACCGCTTCCGGGGAGAAATAACGCCCGAGCTGGGGGACGGTCCGCCCCAGCCCCCTGGGATACTGCTCTGTCGCCAGCACCGGCACACCGACCGCGCCGGCCACGCCGATGAGCCACTCGATCCCGTCCACCACGTTGCCGTGGTCATGGATGGCGGGCACGAGGCGCTCCTGGACGTCGACCACCAGGAGCACCGATTCGGGGGCGTGTATCAGCATCGTCCTCTCTCCTCCCGTTCGCCGCGGGCGTCATGCGCCCTCGCCCGCGCGCACCAGCCACATTCGACCCGGCGCCCGAGCATCGCGCGCCGGCCGGTCCCGGTCGTCACCCACGGCCGGTTCTGCCACGGCGGCAGGTGCCGCACGTGCTGGGTATGACCGCAGGCCAGCTCCATCACCCAATGGCCCTCGGCGTCCCGGCGGAAGCCGCGCACCGTGGTCATGGGATTCATGCCGTGGCCGTCTCCCGCGGCGGTATCGAGTAGGTGGCGGTTACGTGGGCCACGGCCTGATCGTCACCATCCGAGAATACGGTCACCTCCCCCACCGCCAGACGCTTGCCGAGCTTGAGCATGCGCGCCTCGGCGATGAGATCGCGTACCGGCGGCCGGCGCAGGAAATTCGCGTTGAGATTGGTCGTCACCGCCTGGGCGACCGGCCCCAGGTTGGCCAGGATCGCCACGTACAGCGCCGTGTCGGCCAGGCCCATCATGGTCGGCCCGGAGACCGTCCCCCCGGGGCGCAGATGCTCGTCGCCGACGGCGAGGCGCAGCCGGGCCGTAAGCGGCCCCACCGCCTCCACCCGACCGTATCCCTGGGGGAAATGCTCCGCGAGAAAGGCCTGCACGGCCGGCAAGTCCATCTCCATCGTCTACACCTCCTTCTGCCGGCATGTTACGACGCCGACGCGGCCACGCGCGAGGCCTTCCGCTGCCGTGCCGGAGAGTGCTATGACAACACTACAACAACGACGGGAGGAGGAGCCCGCCATGGACGAGCATACCGATAACGACACCGGCACCACCGAGGACTGGATCCCGGAGCCGCACCGGCTCGCGGCCACCGCGCCGCTGACCTGGGTGTGCCTCGGGTGGCGCGACTTCCGCGCCGCACCCTTCGAGAGCCTGACGTTCGGCCTGATCGTCACCCTGATCGGGGTGATCATCGCCGCAGGGAGCTGGATCAGCGGCAACCTGCTGATCCTGTACGTGACTGCCGGGGGGTTCCTGCTCGTGGGCCCGCTGATCGCCTTCGCGCTGTATGCCACCAGCCGGGCGCTCGAGCAGGGCCGGCCCCCGTCGGTACGCACCTGCCTGCGCAGCATGCGGGCGAACCTGAGCAACCACGTGATCTTCGCGCTGGTGCTGCTGGTGCTCTTCCTGCTCTGGGCCCGCGCCGCGGCCATGGTTCACGTGTTCTTTCCCGCCATGGCCGAGCCCGGCTGGCGCTCCTGGGTGCCGTTCCTGGGCATCGGCAGTGCCGTGGGCGCGGTATTCGCCGCACTGGCGTTCGCCGGCTCGGCGTTCTCGCTGCCGATGATGATGGACCGCGGCACGGACGTGATCAGCGCAGTGATCACCAGTTTTCGGGCGGTGCTGTCCAATCGCGCCACGATGGCGGTCTGGGCAGCCCTGATAGTCGCCGGCACGGTGATCGGCTTTGCCACCGCGTTCGTGGGACTCGCGGTGACGGTGCCGGTGCTCGGCTATGCCACATGGCACGGCTATCGCGCAACGCTGCCGTAGCGGCGCCACGGTTAACGCCCTCTGGACATATCCGGCATCTGACGGGGCCACCGCAGACAGCACCAAGGGCGTCGGCCATGCCGATACAGAACACGGACGACGTCGCACACGCACACGGCCTGCAGCGTTTCGATGTCACGGGAAGGTCCGTTGCCCACCGGCAACCGGATTGTCGGCTGCCAGGAGCAGCCGACCTACGGGCGTTGCAGCGTTAGCGGGTTTCCCGGCAGGCACCCCTTGCGGGATGCCCGAGAAGGGAGCCGGTATTGCAGGTTGGCTGCTCCTGGCCGCCAACACCCCGCCTTGCGGCACCGGGAATGGCGGTGGGCAGGAGCAGCCGACCTACGGGCAGTTCGTGCGCCGCGGGCGTGCGACAACCCGGGCCGAACGACCGCGAACCCGGCACACTGGTGGATGCCAAGGGAGTGACCGCTATCACCGAGCCCCGCCCCTTTACGGGAGGAACCCGGGGGAGAGGGACAAACAGGCCAGACAAAAAAATGCCGGCCCGTGAGGGCCGGCAGCACGAGAGCTACGGGGAAGTAGGAGACGCGCCCGCTGCAAGGACACCCACCCAGGTCAGCAGCGGGCGCGCGGGATGAGTCGAGGCGAACTGCCACCAATCCCCGATCTCTTCCCGGGAATTATGGAAACATCCCCGGGATACCGCCGCCTTGATCCAGGTCAACGGGATGCCACCCAGTGGCCGCCCGTACCGCACCCACCGCCGGCCGGAGCGCTCGCGTCGGTCGTGCGCCGCAGGCGTGCGACGTCTTCGGCGGTATGCCGGTGGGGCGCCGGGGCGAGCCATGTCGCACACGGCCTGCGGCCGTGCACGACCTACCGGATCGGGGCTGTTGCCGGCGGGTAGGTCGGGCGCCGCAGGCGTGCGACGTCTTCGATGTGTACCGGTGGGCGTCGAGGGGAGCCATGTCGCACACGGCCTGCGGCCATGCACGACCTA
>NZ_WNXE01000209.1:0-3712 GCF_010993615.1 Arhodomonas sp. KWT
CGGGACTTGGCCATGAGGTAGAGGCGCACGCCCTCGTCGGGCTGGAGCCGGATCACCAGGCGGTTGGGCTGGGGGCCGGCGCCCATGCCCTCGAACAGGTTGTGGGGTACGCCGCGGAAGTTCACCACGATCTCCGCGAGGCGCTGCTGCAGGCGCTTGCCCGTGCGCAGGTGGAACGGCACTCCGGACCAGCGCCAGCTCGCCAGCCCCGCCCGCACTGCGACAAAGGTCTCCGTGGTGCTGGTGGCGGGGATGCCGGACTCCTCGCGGTAGCCGGGCACGGGCCGGCCGTCGACGGCGCCGGCGCGGTATTGCCCGCGCACGGTGTTGCGCAGGGCGTCCGCGCCGTGCAACGGCTCCAGAGCGCGCAGGACCTTGAGCTTTTCGTCGCGCACGGCGTCCGCCTCGAGGCTGACCGGCGGCTCCATGGCGACAATGCACAGCAGCTGCAGCAGGTGGTTCTGGACCATGTCCCGCAGCGCGCCGGTGCGGTCGTAGAAGGCGCCGCGGCCCGCGACGCCGCCGTCCTCGGCGACGGTGATCTGCACGTCGCTGATCCACTCCCGCCGCCACAGCGGCTCGAAGAGCATGTTGCCGAAGCGCAGGGCCATCAGGTTCTGAACCGTCTCCTTCCCCAGGTAGTGGTCGATGCGGTAGATCTGGGATTCGGAGAAGATCGCGCCGATGCGCTCGGAGATCGCCGTGGCGGAGGCGAGGTCGTGCCCCAGGGGCTTCTCCAGTACCACCCGCGAGGCCGGTGTGACCAGGTCCCTGGCGGCGAGGTTGTCGCAGATGTCGACGAACAGCGCCGGACTGGTCGCGAGGTAGAACACGCGGGTGCGCCCGGGGTGCGGCGCGAGCCATTCCGCAAGGGTGACGTAGTCTCCCGGGCTGCCGGCATCGACCTGACGGAAGTCGAGCAGCTCGGTGAAACGCCGCCACTGGTGCACGTCGAACTCCTCCGCGGGCACGAACTCGCGGCACTGGGCCTCCGCCTGCTGGAGGAAGCCGTCGCGGTCGAGGGCGGTGCGGGAGAGCGCGAGAACGCGGCCGTTGTCCGGGAGGTCGCCGTCGCGGTGGCGCTGGTAGAGCGCCGGGACGAGCTTGCGCATCGCGAGGTCGCCGGTACCCCCGAAGATGATCAGGTCGAATGGCTCGACAGTGGCCAAGGTGCGTCCCCTCCGTCGGGATGGTCGGGATCGTCCGAGATGGTGTGTAGTAAAATTACATAAATGACGCGACAATCCAAGCACTCTCTGGTCGGTCACGCGGTATCGGGCGCCTTTTTTGACGCTGGAAGGTAGAGGGGCTACCGTTGTTGTAGTTTTCTTACATAACCATGACCGTTCCCCGGAGCCCGTCCATGACAGACATCCATCCCGTGCTCGCCGAGGTGTGCGAGCGCATCCGCGAGCGCAGCCGTGAACGCCGCCGCGACTACCTGGCCGGCATCGATGCGGCGGGCCGCGAGGGGCCCGTCCGCGCGGGCCTGTCGTGCACGAATCTCGCCCACGCCTTCGCTGCTGCCGGCGACTCCGACAAGGCGGCGCTGCGCGGTCTGCAGCGGCCGAACGTCGCCATTGTCTCGGCCTACAACGACATGCTGAGCGCCCACCAGCCGCTGGGGGACTTCCCGCCGCTGATACGGCAGGCGGCGCGGGACGCCGGCGCAACCGCGCAGTTCGCCGGCGGCGTGCCGGCGATGTGCGACGGCATCACCCAGGGCCAGCCCGGCATGGAGCTGTCGCTGTTCAGTCGCGATACCATCGCCATGGCCACGGCGATCGCGCTGTCTCACAACGCCTTCGATGCGGGGCTCTGCCTAGGGGTGTGCGACAAGATCGTGCCCGGACTGCTGATCGGGGCGCTTCACTTCGGTCACCTGCCTTTCGTGTTCGTCCCCGCCGGGCCGATGCCGTCGGGACTGCCGAACGCCGAGAAGTCCCGCATCCGCCAGCTCTACGCCGAGGGCCGGGTGGACCGCGCGGCGCTGCTCGAGGCGGAGTCGCAGTCCTATCACGCCCCGGGCACCTGCACCTTCTACGGCACGGCGAACAGCAACCAGCTGCTCATGGAGGTCATGGGGCTGCACCTGCCCGGTGCCGCGTTCGTGAACCCGGGCACGCCGCTGCGCGACGCGCTTACCATCGCCGCCACCCGTCGCGTGGTCGAGCTGCGTCACGGGGGCGAGGAATACACACCGGTCGGGCGAGTGGTCTGCGAGGAGGCCATCGTCAACGCGGTGGTCGGTCTGCTCGCCACCGGCGGCTCAACCAATCACACCATCCACCTGCCGGCCATCGCCCGCGCTGCGGGCATCGAGCTCACCTGGGATGACTTCGCAGAGCTCTCCCGGGTGGTGCCGCTGCTCGCGCGGATCTACCCCAGCGGCAAGGCGGACGTGAATCACTTCCACGCCGCCGGCGGCATGGCCTACCTCATCGACCAGCTCCTGGACGCCGGGCTGCTGTTTCCGGACGTCATGACCGTGGCCGGCTCCGAGGGGCTGAGCCACTACCGCCGGGAGCCGTACCTGGCCGAGGGCGGCGTCGCCTGGCGGGAGCCCGCGGCGGAGAGCCTGGATTCCTCGGTGCTGCGCGGCTGTGACGCGCCGTTCGACAGGGAAGGCGGGCTGCGACTGCTCACGGGCAATCTCGGCCGCGCGGTGATCAAGGTCTCCGCGGTGGAGCGGGAGCGCTGGTGCGTGGAGGCGCCGGCGCGGGTGTTCGAGAGCCAGGAGGCGCTGCTGGAGGCGTTCTCCCGCGACGAGCTCAATGAGGACATGGTGGCGGTGGTGCGCTTCCAGGGTCCCGGCGCCAACGGCATGCCGGAGCTGCACAAGCTCACGCCACAGCTCGGCGTCCTCCAGGACCGCGGCTACCGCGTGGCGCTGGTGACCGACGGGCGCATGTCCGGTGCCTCCGGCCGGGTGCCGGCGGCGATCCACCTCACCCCGGAATCCACGGCCGGTGGTGCGCTCGCGCGGGTGCGCGACGGCGACCGCATCCGCCTCGACGCCGGCGCCGGGACCCTGGAGGCCCTGGTCGATGCCGACGAGTGGGCGGCGCGGGCGCCGGCGGTCGCGCCGGACGCGGGCGGCCGGGGTATGGGCCGCGAGCTCTTCCAGCTCTTCCGTGCCAACGCCACGCCGGCGGAGGCCGGCGCGCGGGTGTTCGGTCTCGACGGCACGGCGCAGCACGGGGGTGGCTGAGATGACGGGAATGGAGGGGATTGTCTCCCGGGTGAACGTGATCCCGGTGCTTGCCGTCGACGGCGTCGACTCGGCGGTGGAGACGGTACGCGCCCTGGTGGCGGGGGGGCTGCCGGTGGTGGAGATCACCCTGCGCACGCCGGCGGCACCCGCGGCGATCCGTGCCGCGGCCGGGCTGCCCGGTGCCGTGGTCGGGGCGGGTACGGTGCTGACCGGTGCGGACCTGCAGGGCGCCGTCGATGCCGGCGCGGCGTTCGCCGTCAGCCCCGGGGCGACGCCGTCGCTGCTCACCGCGGCGCGTCATAACGGCGTGCCGTTCATGCCCGGTGTGGCCACGCCCTCGGAGGTGCAGGGTGCGCTCGAGGCGGGCTTCACCCACCTGAAGTTCTTCCCCGCCGGGGTGGCGGGCGGCGTCGCCATGCTACGCGCACTCGCGGGCCCCTTCGCCGACGTGCGTTTCTGCCCCACGGGCGGGATCGACCCCGCCTCCGCGCCGGACTA
>NZ_WNXE01000020.1:0-1116 GCF_010993615.1 Arhodomonas sp. KWT
CAGCGAGCACGGGCGATCGAGGCTGGTGGCGCGAAAGATCGCGAGCTCGATAGCCTCCTTGAGACGACGGCGGTTCCAGAGACCGGTGAGATCGTCGTGATAGACGAGGTGCTCGAGCCGCGACTCCATGACCCGCAGCTCCGAGACCTCGGACTCCAGTGCCCGTTCGCGCAGGCGCAACGCACGGTGTTCGGCCTGGGTCCAGAGCAGCAGCGAGAAACGGTGGGCCATGCCCTCCTGCGCCTCACCGGTGGTGAGCACGTCGAGAAGCCCCCGCTCCCGGGCAGCCGCCAGATCGCCGGGACGCACGCCGGCGCGGGAGCGGCGCAGCAGGACCAGGCCGACCCCCGCCTCCTGCGCCAGCGCCAGCAGATCCCGGCCTGGACGGCTGTCCGCCTCGCCCAGCAGTGTCTCGCCCACGACGGCGAGGAGCATGTTGCTACGGGGATCATTGATGCATGCCCGCAGATGCTCACGCACGCCCTCCAGACTGTGGACCACGCCACGGACGCTGAGACCGGCGGTCTGGAGGTTGCTGGATGTCGCCATGGCCACGGCGGGCTCGCCGTCGGCGATCAGAATCGAGCCCTCTCCGCCGTGCTCAACAGCAGCCATGAATTAGTGCCCCTTGGTTTCTTTTTTCAGGGCAGGATCACCCCGTTGGGGCCGTTAGTGGTCGGGGCCCCGTTTCGAGCGCATTCACGCTTTGTCCCCCAAGCAGCTGTTACTAAAGCATATCGGATGCGCTTTCACAAATGACGCCGTTATCGGCGACCCGCCACCGCCTTCGGAATCACGGGCGCCGCCCCCATACTGAACGCATCGTCCGCCAAGGAACCGGGATGCCCTCAATGACTGTGACCCTGCTGATCATCGGCGTGACCGTCGCCGTCTCCCTCGCCGCCTGGCAGCGCCCCACGCTGTTCGACGCGCTGATCTACTGGCCTCCGGGCGTGGCGCGGGGCGAGTGGTGGCGGCTGCTCACCCACGGCTTCATTCACGCCGACGGCGCTCACCTGCTGTTCAACATGGTGACGTTCTACTTTTTCGGCCGGGTCATGGAGCAGGTGCTGGTGCCCTACATCGGCGCGCCGGGCTACGCGCTGTTCTACCTCG
>NZ_WNXE01000020.1:1215-14625 GCF_010993615.1 Arhodomonas sp. KWT
CGGGGATCGTGGTCGCCATCGTGCCGACGCACATGCGTCACCGCCACGACCGCCTGTACCGCAGCCTGGGTGCCTCCGGTGCGGTATCCGCGGTCCTGTTCGCCTATATCCTGCTGCAGCCGTGGTCGACCCTGCTGGTGTTTTTCCTGCCGGTACCCGCGATCATCTTCGCCGTCGCGTATGTGGGCTACTCGGTCTGGGCCGACCGCCAGGCATCGGATAACATCAACCATGGTGCCCATCTCGCCGGGGCCGCTTGGGGCGTGGTGTTCATGCTCGTGCTGGAGCCGCGGCTGGCGGGCCACTTCCTCCATGCACTGCTGACCCCGCTGGGCTAGCCGGCCGCATCGGCCGTGACGCCGCCCTTTCATTGGTCGACCGGGGGCTCCTGCTGCGTTAGCTTTGTCGCAGAGGAACGGATTCAGTGACGAACCGAGCATGTTCCATGCATGAGTGAACAGCGCCTCCCCTGGGACGACCTCCGGCTGGTCCTGGCGATTGCGCGTACGGGTTCCCTGTCCGGGGCGGCACGCCGGCTCCGGGTCAGTCACGCCACCGTCTATCGCCGCCTCGGTGACCTGGAGCGGCGTCTCGGCGTGCGCCTGTTCGAACGCCAGCGAAGCGGCTACACGCCGACGCCCGCCGGCGAGGAGGCCGCCGCGGCGGGCAAAAGGGTCGAGGACGAGGTCCTTGCGGTGGAGCGCCGGGTCGTCGGTCAGGACCTGCGGCCGTCCGGTACCGTTCGGGTGACCACCACGGACAGCCTGCTTCTCGGTCTGCTCTCGCCGCTGTTCGCCCGTTTCCGCCGCCTCGAACCCGACATCGCCCTGGAAGTCTCGGTGTCGGACGTGCTGTTCAGCCTGCCCCGGCGCGAGGCGGATGTCGCCCTGCGGGTGACCAGGCGGCCGCCGGAGCACCTCGTCGGCCAGTGTATCGGCACCCTGGCCCAGGCGGCGTATGTCTCGCGGGATCTCGTGACCGATCCGTCCTCGTCCCCGGATCCGGAAGAGCTGGACTGGATCGGGCCGGACGAGAGCTGGAGTCAGCGGGAGCTGATCCGGTGGATGGACGCGAGTGGCCACGATGGGCGCTGCCGGTTCCGGGCGGACACCCTGGTCGGCATGTACGCGGCGGTGCGGGAGGGGATCGGCGCGGGGGTGCTGCCCTGCTATCTCGGCGACGCCGAGCCGCGCCTCACTCGTCTGACTGCACCGGTGCCGGAGCTTGCCATGGACCTGTGGATCCTGATGCATCCGGATCTTCGCGGGGTGGCGCGCATCCGGGCCTTTGCCACGTTCATGCGCGAGGCGGTGCGCGCCCTGCAGGACCGTCTCTCCGGCCACGGCTGATCCGGCACCGCGGTTCGCCCCGGGATCATGGTTGTACGGGCATTACGATGCCCCGCCCGCCTGCACCGGCCACTCCCCTACGGAGTGCCGCGGCACCGCTGCGGTAAGGCCGCCGCCCCGCCGTCCCGGCGGCGGGCCCGCCGTCGGAGCGCGCGCGCGGCGCGAAACAAGGCCCGCAACGCTGCGCTGATCAGGTACAGCGTGACGGCACCGCGAGCGGCAGCCTGCATCTCCAGGCTCTGGTGCATCAACGTGCCGGTACGCAAATCGTTGTCAGGTGTGGGCACCTTCCGGTTTTCCGCATTCATGGCGACCTCCCTTGATGTCGCGATCCCGCGTCCGCCCGCTACCGATTGCCGGGTCGAACCGCACTACGCCGTGATCAGCGTGTTCCGGGAAGCGTAAGCCTGTTCCTGAATGCAAAAAATTCCATATAGGCGGGGATTGAGTTTGCATTAGTGCAAACTCTTGGGCGTGATCGTCGAGGGTGCGCAACGCGCACCGAGCGGACAAGGCAGCGGGTCGGGATCACCGGATGTCTTTACGCACGGCAGGCCCCCCACCGTGATCCGTGGGGGTGGGAAGTGTCCTGCCGCTACGTCTCGGCCGGCGACGGTCGCAGCGACTCGTCCCGGAGCGCCCTGGCGCACTCGCCAATCAGGCCCGGCCCCCGGTAAATCAGGCCGGTATAGAGCTGGATCAGCGCCGCCCCGGCCCGGCGCCGTGCCGCCGCGTCATCGTCGCAGGTGATACCCCCGACACCGATCAGCGGGACCCGGCCATCGAGCGCCCCGGCGAGTTGCGTGAGCGTGCGGCCGGCGCGGTCACGCAGCGGGGCGCCGCTCAGTCCCCCGGTCTCGGCGGCCATGCGGCTATCGGTAAGGCCGTCCCGGGACAGCGTGGTGTTGGTCGCGGTAACGCCGTCGATGCCGCAGGCGAGCACGCGCTCGGCCATGACCGCGACCTCGCCCGCGGCCATGTCGGGCGAAATCTTGATCACCAGCGGGACGCGTCGGCCGTGCCGGCCGGTGAGACGTTCCCGGGTCTCGCACACCGCCTCGAGCAGCGCGCCCAGGTGATCGCCGCCCTGGAGCTCGCGCAGGCCGGGGGTGTTCGGTGACGACACGTTCACCACGACGTAGTCCGCGTGGGCGTAGACCCGTTCCAGGCAGTGCCGGTAGTCGTCCACCGCGGCGGTCAGCGGGGTGTCCCGGTTTTTGCCGATGTTGACCCCCACGACGCCCTCGAACCGCCGTGCCTGGAGGCGCCCGACCAGATGGTCCACGCCTTTGTTGTTGAAGCCGAAACGGTTGATCAGGGCGGTATCGCCGGGCAGGCGGAACAGTCGTGGGCGCGGGTTCCCCGGCTGCGGGCGCGGCGTCACCGTGCCCACCTCGACGAAGCCGAAGCCCAGCGCACCCAGGGCGTCGACGTGGTCGCCGTTTTTGTCGAGGCCGGCCGCCAGTCCCACCGGGTTGGGGAAACGCAGGCCCATGACCGTGACCGGGTCACCGGCGGGCGGCCGCGCGGCCAGCCCGTTCAGCCCCAGGGCATGGAGCCGGTCGAGGCCGGCAAGGGTCAGCTCGTGGGCACGTTCGGCATCCAGTGAGAACAGCAGCGGACGGATCAGGCGGTACAACGGCGCACTCCAGGCCGGCGGTGGCCGCCCCGGCGGCGTGCGGGGCGGGTTGAGGGCGATCAGTCGTCGCGGCGCAGGCGGCCGCTGACGCGGAAGCGGTTGCCGGGGCGGACGTCGACCTGTTCCACCTCCATGACCGCTTCCAGCGGATGGGGCTCGTCGGGGCGCTCCGGCACGCGCAGGCGCAGGCCCGCGCCGGGGACCACGGCGGCGTCCGTCTCGAAGGTGACCCGCTCGGCGGCGATCTGCAGGTCGGCCCCCTGCTGGATCCGCCGGCTGCCCTGCTCGCGGAAGGTTACCTCCGCCGCGGAGAATTCACTGCGGAAGCGGTTACGCGGTTCGGTATCGGTGGATATGCTCATCGTCGTCACCCCCAGCTCGGAAAACGGCGCGGGATTATCCCATCCCGACCCCGTCGCTGCCATACGATGGTGTCGTCATGGACGCGGGCACACAGGCCCGCGGACCTGCCCGCGAGTCGCGACCCCCGGCCGCCCTCCGCTGGCGACCTGCCAAGCATGGTCGCTCGCGGCACGTTTTGCCAGCCGGCCGCCCCGGCCACCGTGTTACGCTTGCCGTCACCCATGTGTAACGGGACTACCATGAGCGACACCCTGCCCGAGCTCGCACCGCGGCTGAGCGCCATCATCGAGGCGCTGACGCCGGCGTCCATCGTTGCCGTCGGAGGCGGACTGGCGCCGGAAGAGCGCTGGCACGCGATCACTACGACGCTCGCCGCCGACGATGCGCTGGGACATCTGCAGCCGGGCGTGCGCTTCGATCTGGCTCTGGCGGACGCCGCCACCGGGCCCGCTGGAGAAGACGCCGCCGTGATCCTGGCCCGCCTGCGCGACCTGTGCGCGAGGCACGTGCTGGTGGCTACCCATGATGGCGCCGCCGCGCCCTGGCGGCGGCGTGACCTCGTCGGTCTCGGTTATGTCCATCTCGGCGACTGCGTCGAAGGCCGACGCGAGGTGCGGTTGTTCGAATTCGATATCTCCACCTACAAGACGACGCCGGACTGGTTGAGCCCACGCAACTGGGCCAATCCGGAAATGTGGGACCGCTACCGCTGGTAGACGCCGGCCGCGCGGAGCCAGTGCAGGACCCTGTCGGCCACCGGCTGCCAGTGCGGCTCCAGCATCATGCCGTGTCCCACCCGGCCGGCGAGTTCGTAGTCCGCGCCGATCTGCTGCGCCGCGGAGCGCAGCTCTTCCGGTGCGAACAGCGCGTCCTCCGCGGCGGCCACCAGCAGTGTCGGCACCCCGGCCCGGCGCAGCGCCGCGGCACTCGGCAACGGTCCGAACGTCATCTCCCACAACGCCCGGGGCGATTCCCGCTGCATCAGCGGCGCGAAACGCTCGACCACTGCGTCCGGGACCCGCGGTGAGAACAGGGCGCGGCGGGCCACGTCGATATCCACCAGCGCCGGACCGGCCCCCTGAAGCATCGAGAGCTGGCCGGCGAGCATCGGGTCGCGCCCCATCAGGCGCAGGCCGGAGCCCAGCAGCCCGGTGGGCGGGACCGGTGCCAGCAGCACCGCTGCCGCAACCTCGTGCCGCGCGCGCTCGATCAGGCGCTGCACGACGAACCCGCCCATGGAGTGGCCGACGAGGATGCAGGGTTCCCCGGTCCGGGCCATTACCGACTCGACGTCCGCCACGTAGGCGGCGATGCCGGCGGTATCCAGGCGTCCGCCGCTGTCGCCGTGGCCGCGCAGGCTCACTGCGAGGCCGGGCACGCCGGCCGAGGCCAGGTGGTCCAGCCAGTGGGCCTGCCAGCACCAGGCGGCCGCATACGCACCGTGGACGAGGATCACCGGCGGCGAGCGGCGCCGGTGCACAGGCAGACCCGGGTGACGCACCTCCAGCGACGGCACCGGCCCTGCCGCCATGGCGTCCAGCCAGTCCGTCCAGGTACCGAACATCAGGCCTGTCCCCGCCGGCCGAGGACAAACCAGACCAGGCCGGCGGACTGCAACAGCGCCAGCGTCCCGAGGCAGACCGTGTAACCGGTAGCGCCGTAAGTGCTGGTCGCCGGATCCTCCCAGAGGTGAAGTACGCCGCCCATGCCCCACTGCACCGCGAACGCGCCAACGAACACCAGCAGATTCAGCGCGGTATTCGCGCGTCCGGCCAGCTGGCCGTGGAAGTGCTGCGAGAGCGCGGCGTACGGCACAGTGCCGGAGGTGCCGAGGAGACCGAAGGCCATCCACAGCATCAGCGGGAAGGCGCCGCCGGAGAGGATCAGCGCGATCTCGACGAGCAGGAAGCCCGTCATGCCGCACACGGCGACGGTCCCCGGTGCCACCCCGCGCCGCGCGAACCGGGTCGCCACGGTGCCGGAGAGCAGGAAGCCGGCCACCACCGCCAGGCTCAGCCCGGTGAGATGCAGGGCCACGCCGCCGCGGTCCAGCCCGGCCACGTCCCGTAGCCACGGCCCCGCCCACAGCCCCTGTATGGCGAGGAACGCCGCCTGCGAGGCAACCGTGAACGGTGCCAACCGCCAGAAATAGCGGTCGCGGAAGACCTTGGCAATCCCACCGAGCTGCTGTCCCAGGCCCAGATGCGCCGGGGCCTCCTCGTGTTCCGGCGCAACCTGGAGCAGTGTCAGCGAGATGAGCACGGAAAAACCCGCGAGACCGATGAACAGCATCTCCCAGCTCGTAAAGCCGAGCAGCCACTCCACCGGGGCGGTTGCGGCGAGGGCGCCCGTGCTGCCCACCGCCATCAGGCAGCCGTTGATGAACGGCAGCCGGCGCGCCGGGAACCACTGCACGAAGGCCTTGAACGCGGCCATCATGCAGCCGGATACGCCGAGACCGATAAACGCGCGCCCGACGGTCAGGCTGACCAGCGAGTCCCCCTGGGCGAACAGCCACGCGCCGAGCCCTGCGATCAGCAGCAATGCGGCCTCGACCCGCCGCGGGCCGAAACGGTCAAGCAGCATCCCCAGCGGCAGCTGGGCAACGGCGAACGCCAGGAAGAACGCGCTGGTGAGCAGCCCCAGGTCGGCGGCATTGATACCCGTGTCCGCCACCAGGTTGGGGGCGATCACGGAATTGACCGTTCGGTAGATGTAGGACAGGAAATAGCCGAGGGCGAACGGCACGAACACGCAGAGCGCCGTTGCCACGCCTGGCCTTGTCGATGTCTGTCCCGCCATGTCGCCGGAGGAGCTCATGCCCTGCCCCCTGTGCCCGAAAGCGATGCAGTCTAACAGAGGCCCCGGGGGGCGGCATGGCGCGGTGCGGAACGGCGGTGGCCGTCACCGGTCAATCGTGCAAGGCGTCCCTAGGCCATACCGGTCTGGGGCGATACCCTAGTGTCCTGGTCCAGGACATCGGGGATCCGTCGCCGCGGACCCGAAACCGGAATTGGGAGAATCGATGAGCACCGAGCCCGCCACCGTTTACCTCAGTGACTACACGTCCCCGGCCTACCTTGTCGACGAGGTGGCCCTGGACTTCGAGCTCGGCGACGAGGAGACCCTCGTCCATTCACGGCTGCAAGTGCACCGCGCGGGGCATACGGCACCCGGCTCGCCGCTGGTGCTGGACGGCGAGGACCTCGCGCTGGAGGCGCTGGCCATCGACGACCGCCCCCTGGACGCCACCGAGTTCGACGTCGACGAGCGCTCGCTGACGCTCGCCGGCGTGCCGGAGCGCTTTACCCTGTCCGTCACCACGCGGCTGCGGCCCCAGGACAATACCCGGCTGGAGGGGCTGTACCGTTCCGGCGGGATGTTCTGCACCCAGTGCGAGGCCGAGGGCTTCCGCCGGATCACCTATTTCCCGGACCGTCCCGACGTGATGGCACGGTATACCGTGACCATCACCGCCGATCGCGGCGCCTGTCCGATACTGCTGTCCAACGGCAACCCGGTGGGTAGCGGCGAGCTCGACGACGGCCGTCACTGGGTGCGCTGGCACGACCCCTTCCCCAAGCCGAGCTACCTGTTCGCGCTGGTCGCCGGCGACCTGCACTGCCACGAGGACCGGCACACGACCCCCTCCGGGCGTGATATCCGCCTGGCGATCTACACCGAGCACGCCAACGCCGGGCGCACGGCCCACGCCATGCGTTCGCTCAAGGCGGCGATGGCCTGGGACGAACGGACCTACGGGCTCGAGTGCGACCTCGACAACTACCTCGTCGTAGCGGTCGGCGACTTCAACATGGGGGCGATGGAGAACAAGGGGCTGAACATCTTCAACACCCAGTACATCCTCGCCCGGCCCGACGTCGCCACGGACGCCGACTACACCAATATCGAGGCGGTGATCGGCCACGAATACTTCCACAACTGGACCGGCAACCGCGTCACCCTGCGCGACTGGTTCCAGCTCAGCCTCAAGGAGGGGCTGACGGTCTTCCGCGAGCAGCAATTCAGCGCCGACCGCGGCGCGCCGGCGGTGCGCCGCATCCAGGAGGTACGTACCCTGCGTGCCGCCCAGTTTCCCGAGGACGCCAGCCCCATGGCGCACCCCGTGCGCCCGGGCGCGTACGCCGAGATCAATAATTTCTACACCGCGACGGTGTATATGAAGGGCGCCGAGGTCATCCGCATGTACCACACCCTCCTGGGCCAGGAGGGGTTCCGCCGCGGACTGGACCTGTATTTCCGGCGTCACGACGGCCAGGCGGTGACCTGCGAGGACTTCCTTGCGGCGATGGCGGACGCCAATGACGTCGACCTCGGCCAGTTCGCCCGCTGGTATAACCAGTCGGGCACCCCGGTGATGCGTGTCAGCGACGAGTACGACCCGGCAGACGGCCGCCTCACGCTGACCGTCACCCAGGAGACCGCACCGACGGCGGACCAGCCGGATAAGGCGCCGCTGCACATCCCGCTCGCGATCGGCCTGGTCGGGGCGGACGGCGCCGACCTGCCGGTCCGTCTCGCCGGCGAGACGGATGCCCCGGCGCCGGGCACCCGTGTGCTGGACGTGCGCGAGCCGGAACAGCGTTTCGTGGTGGAGGGACTGACGGAACGGCCGGTACCGTCTCTGCTCCGCGGCTTCTCCGCACCGGTGCGTCTGGACTATGACTACACCGACGAGCAGCTGGCCTTCCTGTTCGCCAACGACAGCGACGCCTTCAACCGCTGGGAGGCCGGCCAGCGCCTGGCGACGCGCATCCTGCTGCGCTGGGTGGAGAATGGTGTCGGCGAGGTCCCTGCGACGTTCGTCGATGCGTTCCGCGAGACACTCAACGACACGGCGGCGGCCCCCGCGCTCGTCGCCGAGGCCCTCACCCTGCCCGGCGAGGGCTTCATCGCCGAGCAGATGGCGGTCATCGAGGTCGACGCGATCCACGAGGCGCGCGAACACCTCCGCGCCGCCCTCGCCCGCGCCCTCGCCGCGGACCTCCGCACGGTCTATACCCGCAATGCGGTCGATGGCCCCTACCGGCCCGAGGCGGAGGACATGGGCCGTCGGCGGCTGCGCAACGTCGCCCTCGACTACCTCGCCACGGTGGAGGACGACGCGCTGGCACGCTGCCTGGCGCACTACCGCGAGGCGGACAACATGACCGACACCATGGCCGCCCTCGCCCTGCTCGCCGACCGCCCGGATGCGGAGGCCGAGGCCGCGCTGGAGGCGTTCGCGGAGCGCTGGCGCGACGATCCGCTAGTGCTGGACAAGTGGTTCCGCGTGCAGGCGCTCTCCCGCCGCGAGGACGCCTTCGAGCGCGTGCGCGCCCTCGCCGCGCACCCGGCATTCGATCCGCGCAACCCCAATCGCCTGCGTTCGCTGATCGGTGCGTTCTGCCAGGGCAACGCCGTGCGTTTCCACCGCGCGGACGGTGCGGGCTACACTTTCCTCGCGGACTGGGTCATCGAGCTGGACGGGATGAACCCGCAGGTCGCCGCGCGCCTGGCCAAGACGCTGAGCCGCTGGCGGCGCTACGATCCCCGGCGCAGTGAGGCCATGCGGGCCGCGCTCGAACGGATCGAAGCGCGTCCGGCGCTGTCCAAGGATGTTGGCGAGGTCGTGGCGCGCAGCCTCGAACGCTCAGAGGATCATCACAACGGGTAAGCCCATGAAACGTCTCTTCTCGGTCCTGGCCACCGCGATCCTCGCGGTGGCGCTGACGGGGGCGGCGACTGCCCAGTCGCTGCCCCGTCCCACGTCGCTGCAGCAGGGGGAGGCCCGGCTGATTGCCGAGCTGCTCAGCCAGTACCATATCCGTGACCAGGCGGTGAACGACGACCTCTCGCGGGCCGTCTACCGGGCGTACTTCGACGCCCTCGACCCGCAGCGCTACTACTTTCTTGCCAGTGACATCCAGTCGTTTTCGGGCTACCGCACCGAGCTCGACGAGATGGTGCGCAACGGCCGGCTCGACCCGGCGTGGGAGATCTTCAACCGCTACTACCAGCGGGTCCGCGAGCGCGTTGACTATGCCCTGTCGCTCCTCGACGGGGACTTCATCCGCAACGGCGAAGGGCGATTCCAGCTCGACCGGGACGACGCGGACTGGGCGGCCAGCAGCGACGAGCTGGACGCGCTCTGGCGCAAGCGCGTGCGTCACGACGCCCTCACCCTGCGGCTCAACGACACGCCCTGGTCGAAGGTCCGGGAGACCCTGCGCGGACGCTACGAGCGCATGGCACGGACGCTCGGTCAGTATCGCCCGGAAGACATCTTCCAGACGTTCATGAACGCCTGGGCCGGGCGTTATGACCCGCACACCAGCTACCTCTCACCGCGTCGCTCCGAGAACTTCGACATCAACATGAGTCTGTCGCTGGAGGGCATCGGCGCGCTGCTCAAGGGCGAAGGGGCGTACACCGAGATCGTCGAGCTCATCCCCGGCGGGCCCGCCTCGGGCAGCGGTGAGCTCTCCCCCGGCGACCGAATCATCGGCGTCGCCCAGGGCGACGGCCGGATGGTGGACGTAGTCGGCTGGCGGCTCTCGGACGTTGTCGAGCTGATCCGCGGTCCGCGCGAATCCGTCGTGCGCCTGCGCGTGCTCCCGAGCGAGGCCGGTGGCAGCGCCTCCCCCGAGGTGGTGAAGCTCACCCGCAACCGCATCGAGCTGGAGGAGCAGGCCGCGAGTTCGCGGGTCATCGATGTGGACGAGGGTCTCAACGCCCGGCGGATCGGCGTGATCACCATCCCCGCGTTCTACATGGACTTCCAGGCGGCCGAGGCCGGTAAGAAAGACTATCGCAGCACCTCACGGGACGTCGCCGACCTCATCGACGGTTTCGACGGCAAGGTCGACGGCATCGTGCTCGACCTGCGCGGCGATGCCGGCGGCTCCCTGGAGGAGGCGACCCGCGTGGCCGGTCTGTTCGTGCCCGAGGGGCCGATGGTCCAGGTCCGCCGCAGCAGCGGCGACCGCGAAGTCCTGCGTGACAAGGACGACGGCACCACCGCCTACGACGGGCCGCTCACGGTACTGGTCGACCGCTTCAGCGCCTCCGCCTCGGAGATCGTGGCCGGCGCACTGCAGGACTACGGCCGTGCGGTCATCGCCGGCGACCGCACCTTCGGTAAGGGAACGGTGCAGACCCTCGTCGACCTCGAGCGTTTCGGGCTGGACGGCGACGAGCCCACCGGCCGGCTCAAGATGACGGTGGCCAAGTTCTACCGGATTACCGGCCACAGCACCCAGCTTCGCGGTGTCGAGCCTGACATCGATCTGCCCATCGCCAGCCCGGACGAGACCGGTGAACGTGCCACGGACAACCCTCTGCCCTGGGACGAGATCGATGACGTGGCGTTCCACCATCGTGCTGCCCCGCTGCCTCTCGAGCGCCTGCGCGAGCGCCACGAGGAGCGGATGAAGACCGATCCGGCCCTGCAGGCGCTGGCCGGCGAGGTGGCCCGGCAGGAGGCGGCCCAGGCGGATACCACGGTATCCCTGGACGAGGCGGTGCGTCGTGACAGGGCCGACAAGGCCCGGGCCGCGAGGCTCAAAGCGGTCAACCGTGAGCTCGAGGCGCTGGGCCGTTCCCCGGTGGAGAGCCTGGATGACCTCTCCGACGACAATCGTCCGGATCTGGTGCTGCGTGAAGGGGCACGCATCACCGCCGATTTGGCCGAGCTGACCGGCTCGGATCCGGCACGTCATACGGCGGCGGCGGAGGAGTAACCCCCGCCGCGGGTCTTGCCCTCCTCGGCCCGGCATCGCAGAGTGTAGGGCCACCGGGCCAACGCGGGGATTTCTCTCGAATGCAGCGGCTTGTGCAGTTTCCGCTCGACAATCCGTGGCTGTCCGCCCTGTTCTGGGTGGTCGTGGCCGTGGCCGTGCTCTACCTGGCGAGGCGACCGGCACGCCGGTGCATCCGGGTGGGCGGCACCGGCCTCGCCCGGGGCCTGCAGCGGGCCCATGCGCAGCTGTCGGCCGTCCGCCGGCGGCTCGGACGGACCTATCGCCGCCTGCTGGTGGCCTATGTCCGCGAGGGTGCGCGCGTGCGCACCGAACGTGAGCTTGCCCATCTCGAGCACACGATACAGCGAGACCTCTCCGGCTTTCCCCACCTCCAGCAGGTGCTCACCGGCCAGCTGCGGGACCTGGAAGCGGACTACCGCCAGACGGAGGAGACACCACCACGGCCGCCGGAGTGGGTTCGGGCGGTGGACTCCGTGGTCTCGCTGGAGCGCCCGGACGACCCGTCCGTGGCCCGTGTGCTGGACGACATGCACGCCACGCTGGAACGCGCCTGTCACAACACCCTGCAGAGCTACCGTTCGGCCAGTCATCGCCGGCACCGGGTGATCCGGCGCATGGTGCCGATCTGGCGGCGCATGAGCCGTACGCTGGAGACGATCCGCGGCGGTGTGGAGCGTGTCGAGGGCCGTGCGGCGGCGCTGGACCGGCGCATTTCGGTCTTCGAGCGCCTGAGCCAGCGGGAGAGCGATCCGGTCCGCCGCGCCGCCGGGCAGGCGCTGGTCCGCTGGATCGGAGCCCTGCTTGCCCTGGCGGTCACCGCGACCGCCGCCGTGACCCTGCACGCCCTGCTCGTGCGGCCGCTCAACGAGATCGGCGCGGCCACCGGTACCGGGCCTGCCGGAATACCGTTCTCCGCCTGGTTGTCAGCGACGTTCATCAGTGTCACCGCCCTCGCCGGCTTCGTGCTGGCGGAAACCACGCGGGTGACGCGTATGGTGCCGGCCCTGGGCAATGCGCGGACGGCGATACGTACGGGATTCGGAGTCCTCGCGGGCACGGTGCTCGCCTTGTTCGCGGTGATGGCCGGCGCGCTGGCGCTCACGCGCGACTATCTATTCGCCCTCGATGCCGCCGGGGATGCGCTGTTCGCTGGCGGCACCGCCTCGATCGCACCGCCCGTATTCATGTGGACGCCGGCACTGGTCGAGGCGGGTCTGGCCTTCACCCTGAGCCTGGTCGTGGCGCTCATCCCCATACCGCTCGAAAACACCCTGCGCCAGGGCCTGGTCGCGATTACGGCGGCCGCGGTCGCGCTCCTGCGGGTGCTGGACGCGGTCGTGCGTCTCGCCACGGCAACCTGTGTATTCCTGACCCGCCTCGTCCTGGCGCTCTACGACCTGATCGTCTTTCTGCCGCTGTTCGTTGAGCGTGCCGTACGCCGCCGCCGAACAGGGACCACCACGGAGGCCCCGGAGGGCGCCACGTGAGGGGATGTGGCATTACCCGCGCCACGGCACTGGCGGTGCTGCTGGCCACCGGCACCGGAATCGCGGCCCCCGGGACCGGGACGCGCCACTGCCTGCTGGTGGACCCGGCGGCCGCCGCCGCGGTCCCGCCCCAGGTCCTGTTCTCACAGATGGGCCGTCCCGACGCCGGGGACACGCTGCGCATCGTTGTCGGGGCCGACCGGGTGACGGATGTCACGCTCTCCCCGCGCCCGGGCCTGCGAACCGCGGAGCTGCTGGCCGGTGCCCGAGGGCTGGCGTCAGCGGGATCGGCAGCGGACGGCGGTACGGCCTGGCGGCCGTCGCCGGCCCGGTGCCTCGGTGACGGTATGCCCACGCGTGTGGTGGTGGCCGGACGTCTGACAGCGACGCCCGCCCCGGAGAAGGTGGCGGCGGGGACGCTCGCCGACGTCACCCTGCTGTCCCTGCCGGTCGGCGACGATGCCGGTGACGAGACCGGGCTGGATGCCTGGCGAAAGGCCTGGCCGGCGGCAACGCCGGTGCGGCTGATGCCCCTCGCGGGACCGGAGCTGCCGGCGACGGAGGAGTCGTCCGACGACGGCTGAACGGCCCCTGGCTCTGTCCGACCCGGCGATCCCGTCCGGCGGGCCGTTGCCGGCCGCGTGGGCCCGTGTGCCATGCCGGGATTCCGGATTCAGGGGGCTAGCTATGCCGGCTCCATGTGCACGACGACGAGCTGCAGGCGTTCACGGCCGCGGTAGGCGTTGACGTCCAGGCGGTAGGCCGCTCGCACCGCGCCGTCCAGATCATCCCAGCCGTGGTCCGCGCCG
>NZ_WNXE01000020.1:14723-21720 GCF_010993615.1 Arhodomonas sp. KWT
ACACAGGCCCGGCGGGACACCGTCGTCGCCCATCTTCGCGACCAGCTCGTCCACGTGGGCCACGGCCTCGGCCTTCATCCGCCCCTCGATCTCGCGGCGCTCGCGGTTCAGTCCGTCAAGGCGCTCGGCAAGTCCGCGGGCGTGGGCGGGGTCGTCGCTCAGCAGGCACTCGATACCCACGGACATGTCGTCAAGGCGACCGGCGGCGTTAAGCCTCGGCCCCAGGGCGAAGCCGAGGTCCGAGGCAACGACCCGGGCGGCGGTGCGCCCGGAGACGTCCAGCAGCGCCTGTATCCCAGGGCAGCCCTGCCCCGCGCGGATCCGTGCCAGGCCCTGCTGGACCAGGGTGCGGTTGGTGCGGTCGAGCGGCACGACGTCCGCGACGGTGCCCAGGGCGACCAGATCGAGAAACGCCGCGAGGTTGGGAGGTGCCATGCCGTTGGCGTCGAACCAGTCCGCGGCCGCCAGGCGGCGGCGCAGCGCGGCCATGACGTAGAACACCACCCCGACGCCGGCGAGCGCCTTGCTCGGGAACGGGTCGCCGTGGCAGTTGGGATTCACGATGGCATCCGCCGACGGCAGCGTCGGCCCGGGCAGATGGTGGTCGGTGACGATCACGCGAATGCCCGCGTCACGCGCCGCGGCGACACCATCGAGGCTCGATATGCCGTTGTCGACCGTAACGATGATATCCGGCGAGCGCTCGCGGGCGACCTCGACGATCTCCGGGCTCAGGCCGTAGCCGTACTCGAACCGATTGGGGACGAGGTAGTCGACATTCGTCGCGCCCATCGCCCGGAGGGCGCGTAGGCCCACCGCGCAGCTGGTCGCACCGTCAGCGTCGAAATCGCCCACGAAGAGCACCCGCTGATCGCCCTGTACCGCTTCGGCGAGCAACGCCGCGGCGGCGTCGGCGCCGCCGAGGGTGGCCGGGTTGGCGAGCGTCGCGAGTGCCGTGGAAAGATCGGCCGGGTCGTCGATACCCCGTGCCGCGTAGACCCGGCGGAGCACCGGGTGCCAGTCCGGCGGCATGCGGTCGGGATCGCCGGTGATCGCGCGACGCTCCAGACGTGCGGCCATCAGGCGCGCTCCAGGTGGTGGGCCAGTGCGCGGACCCGGCGCCAGATGCGGTGGCCGTCGCCGCGCCGGCACCGCCAGCCCGGAACGCCGCCGGTATGGATCCGGATCTCGCTGCGGCGGCCGGACGCCAGGGCCGCAGTGAATGCCGGGACCCAGTGGCTCTCGAAGCGCTGCAGCGCTGCGAGCCACCCCTCAAGGTCGCCACTGGTGATCGCGGCGTCCGGCGCCGCCCAGTGGACGATGTCGTGACCGTCCCCCTCGGGCAGGCGACCGTCGTCGGCAAGCGGTTCGTGCGCCGCCCCGCCGCTGGCGAGCGCCAGTCCGGCAAGCACCGGGTCGCCGGTGAATGTGCGGCTGCCAGCGAGGACGCCGCCGGGCTCCGGGTGGGGGGCGTAGCCGCCCCCCCAGAACCACAGTCCGTTCACCGTCAGACGGCCCGCGTCCTCACGGGCCGCGTTGAAGGCGAGCCCGTGAAGCAGCATCTGGGTCTCGTTGAGCAGCCCGCGCCAGGCACGGCCGTCCTCGCCCTCGGGCAGGAAGGCGTCGATGTAGCGGCCCGCCAGCTCACGGGTCGAGGCGACCTCGGGGCCAGGGCGAGCCGGCGTGACCAGGCGCAGGAACAGACGGGATCCGATCGCGGTCACGGTCAGCCCGTCTTCGCGGAACAGGCCGTTGAACGCGTCGGCGACGGCCTGCGCCTCCGCCGGCTCGAGGCTTGCCGCGTCACCGGCGAAGGCCAGAAGCCGGTCGCGGTCCGGGCGCAGATGGAGCGGGTCGGCGCAGTACCACAGGGCCTCGTCCGGGCTGCCGCCGGCGCCGGCGAGCCCCAGTGCGCCGGCGCCGGGGAAGGCGGACGGCCACGGGGCGATGCCTTCCGGGGCGGACACCCGCAGCCGGGACGCACGGGCCAGTAGTCGCTCCGTGGCGGGCACACGTCCCGTCTGCGCCAAGTGGTCCCGCAGCTGCGGCGGCAGCGGCCCAAGCAGCCCCGGTGCCAGGAAGTCGAGGCGCGGTGCCCTCACAGTGTTATCAGGACAGACGGCCGAGGATGGCGTCTTTCACCGCGCCGGTGGTCGCGTCCACGGTGCTCACTGCGCCGTCGGCATGCTGCTTCGCCACGTCCGGGTCCTTGAGGCCGTGGCCCGTGAGCGTGCACACGACGGTGCTGCCGGCCTCGATCCGCCCGGAGCGGACATCGCGCAGCGTGCCGGCGACCGATGCCGCCGAGGCCGGCTCGCAGAAGATGCCCTCATGGTCGGCGAGCATGCGCTGGGTGGCCAGGATCTCCTCGTCGGTGAGCTCGTCGAACCAGCCGCCGGACTCGCTGCTGGCCGCCCAGGCGTAGTCCCAGGACTGGGGATTGCCGATACGGATCGCCGTGGCCACCGTCTCCGGCTCGCTCACCGCGCCGCCGCGCAGGAACGGCGCGGAGCCGCTGGCCTGGTAGCCGACCATGCGCGGGCGCTCGCGGACCACACCGCTGTGGAACGGGCGGTGACCGCAGGGCAGGTACGCCGCCGTCGGCGGGTCGTGGGGTCCGAGGGCGAGCTCCGAGTAGCCCATCCAGTGCGCGGTAATGTTGCCTGCGTTGCCCACCGGCAGGCAGTGGTAGTCCGGCACCCGCTCGAGCTCCTCGACGATCTCGAACGCGGCGGTCTTCTGACCCTGAAGACGGTAAGGGTTGACGGAATTGACGATGCTCACCGGGGCCTGCTCGGCGAGCTCCTTGACGATGCGCATGCCGTCGTCGAAGTTGCCCCGGATCTGCAGCACCGTCGCACCGTGCATGATCGCCTGGGCGAGCTTGCCCAGCGCGATCTTGCCGTCCGGGATGAGCACGAAGGCCTTGATACCGGCCCGGGCGGCGTATGCCGCCGCCGAGGCCGACGTGTTGCCGGTGGACGCGCAGATGAGCGCCTCACTGCCCTCGGAGACGGCGTGGGTCACGGCCACGGTCATGCCGCGGTCCTTGAACGAGCCGGTCGGATTGAGCCCCTCGTACTTCACGTAAAGGTCAACGTTGCTGCCGAGCGTACGCGGGATGTTGTTGAGCCGGATCAACGGCGTGGCGCCCTCGCCGAGGCTCACGACGCGCACGTCGTCGGCCAGCGGAAGGCGGTCATGGTACTTGTTGACGAGGCCGGTGTAGCGGGTTCTGAACGGCATAGGTCCTTCCAAGTGACAACCAGCACGGGCGCGTGCAGGGAATGGACCGCGGTGCGGTCCGGCGCATTATTCCAGTGTTTCCACCCGGATGCGATGCACCTGGCCGCGGATCGCCTCCATCGCCTCGATGGCCTCGCAGGCCTGGTTCATCTGCATCTCCTCGACCCGGTGGGTGAGGATGATCACCGGCACGTCCTCGGCGCCCGGTGCCGGCTGTTTCTGGATGATGGCCTCGATGCTGATGCCGGAGGCGCCGAGCAGCCGTGCCACCTCGGCGAGCACACCGGGGCGGTCGAGCGCCTGCATGCGCAGGTAGTACGCCGTCTCCACGCGGTCCATGGGGACGACGGGGTCGTTCGAGAGCGCGTGGGAGTGGAAGGCGAGGTACGGCACCCGGTCCTCCGGGGCCAGGGTGAACTCGCGCACCACGTCCACCAGGTCGGCCACCACCGCGGACGCGGTTGGCTCGGCGCCCGCGCCCGGACCGTAGTAAAGGGTCGGCCCGAGGGCGTCTCCGTGGATCATGATGGCGTTCATCACGCCATCGACGCTCGCGAGCAGCTGGCGCTTGGGCAGCAGGGTCGGGTGCACCCGCAGCGCGATGCCGGTCTCGGTGCGGCTCGCGATGCCCAGGTGCTTGATGCGGAACCCGAGCTCGTCGGCGTAGGCGACGTCCTCCTGGCCCACGTGCGAGATGCCCTCGACGTGCACCTTCTCGTACTGCAGCGGGATACCGAAGGCGATGGACGCCAGGATCGTGAGCTTGTGCGCCGCGTCCACGCCCTCGACGTCGAAGGTCGGGTCCGCCTCCGCGTAACCCAGGCGCTGGGCTTCGGCGAGCACATCGCCGAATTCGCGATCGGCGTAGAACATCTCCGAGAGGATGAAGTTCGCGGTGCCGTTGATGATGCCGGCGAGCCACTCGATATGGTTGCCGACCAGACCCTCGCGGATCGCCTTGATCACCGGGATGCCGCCGGCCACCGCCGCCTCGAAGGCAATGGACACGCCCTGCTCCCGCGCCCGCTCGAAGATCTCGTTGCCGCTTGCCGCGATCAGCGCCTTGTTGGCGGTGACCACGTGCTTGCCGAGTTCGATGGCGCGGAGGGTGAGGTCCTTGGCCAGGGTCTCGCCGCCGATGAGCTCGACGATAATGTCGGTCTCCGGATCCTCCACCACCTCGAACGGGTCGGTGGTCAGACGGATGCCCTCGGTGGAGCAGGTGCGCGGGCGGTCGAGATGCCGCGCGGCAGCGTGCACGATCTCGATGTCGCGCCCCGCCCGGCGGCTGATCTCGTCGCGATTGCGCTGCAGCAGGTTAATCGTGCCGCCGCCGACCGTGCCCAGGCCCAGAAGGCCGACCTTCACCGGTTTCAAGAGCTCGCCTCCTTCAGGTAACCGTCTCTGCGAAACATCTGTTTGATCCCGCGAATCGCCTGCCGCGTGCGGTGTTCGTTCTCGATCAGGCCGAAGCGCACGTGGTCGTCGCCATAGTCACCGAAGCCGATGCCCGGCGACACCGCCACCTTTGCGTCGGCGAGGAGCTTTTTGGAGAATTCCAGCGAGCCCATGTCGCGGTAGGGCTCCGGGATGGGCGCCCACACGAACATGGTCGCCTTCGGCCGCTCCACCGCCCAGCCTGCCTGGTTGAGCCCGTCACAGAGGGCGTTGCGACGCCGCCGGTAGGTCTCGCGGATCTCCTCGACACAGTCCTGCGGGCCGTCCAGGGCGCTGATCGCGGCGACCTGGATGGGCGTGAACATGCCGTAGTCGAGATAGGACTTCATGCGCGCGAGCGCGGCGATCAGCTTGTCGTTGCCGCAGACGAAGCCGACGCGCCAGCCCGGCATGTTGTAGCTCTTCGACAGCGAGAAGCACTCAACCGCCACCTCCTTCGCCCCGGGCACCTGGAGGATCGAGGGGGCCTGGTAGCCATCAAAGACGATGTCCGCGTACGCGAGGTCGTGGACGACCCAGATGCCGTGCTCACGGCAGATGTCGACCACGCGCTCGAAGAACTCCAGGTCCGCGCAGTTGCCCGTCGGGTTGGAGGGGAAGTTGAGGATGAGCATCTTCGGCTTGGGCCAGGTGTCCTTGATCCCCTTCTCCAGCTCCTCGAAGAAGTCGACCCCGGGCACCAGCGGCACGTGGCGGAGGTCCGCGCCGGCGATGACCACGCCGTAGGGGTGGATCGGGTAGCTCGGGTTCGGTACCAGCACGTTGTCGCCCGGCCCAAGCGTGGCCAGGGCGAGGTGTGCCAGCCCCTCCTTGGACCCGATGGTGACGATGGCCTCGGACTCGCGGTCGAGCGTCACGTCATAACGCCGCGCGTACCAGTCGCAGATGGCCTTGCGCAGGCGCGGGATGCCGCGGGACATGGAGTAGCGATGGGTGTCCGGGCGCTGGGCGGCCTCGACCAGCTTGTCCACGATATGTCTCGGCGTGGGGCGGTCCGGATTGCCCATGCCGAAATCCACGATATCCTCGCCGCGGGCCCGTGCGGCGGCCTTGAGCTCGTTGACGATATTGAAGACGTAAGGCGGCAGCCGGCGTATGCGCTGGAATTCCTCGTTCACCTCAGGGCCCCTGCGTGATGGTTGCAATGTATCGAGCCCCGATTCGGCGCGCGGATCGGGGGGTATCGGTCACGAGCTCAGATAGAGGCCAAAAGCTACTCACGGTACGGAAGGCTGTCAATTGACCGACGGCGCGCCCTTGCCGCCGCGGCGCGCGCTTCGCTATCGTGACCGGTATGAAGCTGAGTGAAGAAAAGGGCGACGGCAGCTTCCGCATTCGAGGTTACGATGCGGGCCGGATCGTTGTAAACGAGACCGGTTACGAGCACAGCCTCGTGCTGGCACCCGAGCACCTGGACACGGACTGGCCGCCGCAGCGCTTCGACGACCTTCGTCGTGAGCACCTGGACGTCGTCCTTGAACTCGACCCGGAGGTTATCCTGCTCGGCACCGGCGGGCACCAGCGTTTCCCGGGCCGCGATCTCATGCTCTGCGTTCTCGAGCGCGGCATCGGTTTCGAGGTGATGGACACCGCCGCGGCCTGCCGCACCTACAACATCCTCATGGCCGAAGGGCGGCGGGTCGCCGCCGCCCTCCTCATCGACTGACTCCGGGGCCGCCCCCGGCGGCACCGGCTATCCGAATACCGTGTCCTGGGAAAAGCCGGCGCGTTCCATGACGTCCCGCAGCTTGCGCAGGGCGTCGATCTGGATCTGCCGGACCCGCTCACGGGTGACGCCGATCTCGTTACCCACCTCTTCCAGCGTGGCCTTCTCGTGGCCGCGCAGCCCGAAGCGCCGCATCACCACCGCCCGCTGCTTCTCCGAGAGCTGCTCCAGCCAGGCGTCAAGATGTGCCAGCACGTCGCTGTCCTCCAGCGCGGAGAACGGATCCGGGTTGGTATCGTCCGGGATCGCGTCGAGCAGCACCCTGTCCGCCTCCCGGCCGATGGGCACGTCCACGGAGGTCACACCCTCGTTGAGCCCCATCATGCGGCGAACGTCCTCCACCGGCCGGTCCATCGCCTCGGCGATCTCCTCGATGGTGGGCTCGTGGTCGAGCTTGTGGACGAGCTGGCGGGCAGTGCGGAGGTACTGGTTGATTTCCTTGATGACATGGATCGGCAGGCGGATCGTGCGGGTCTGGTTCATGATCGCCCGTTCGATGGTCTGGCGTATCCACCACGTGGCGTAGGTGGAGAAGCGGAACCCCCGTTCCGGGTCGAATTTCTCCAC
>NZ_WNXE01000020.1:21819-23912 GCF_010993615.1 Arhodomonas sp. KWT
TGGCGTCCCTGCGTCGACACGCGTGCCCTCGGTGACGAGCAGCTCCCGGTTGTAGGCGTAGGCAGTGAGGTAGGATTCATTGTGCTTGACGATGACGAGCCGTCCGTAACCACGCAGGCCGCTGCCACTGTAGACCACACGCCCCGAGGCGGCGGCACGGACGGTATCGTCGCCGCCGGTGCCGATCGTGATCCCGTGCTTGCCGCTGCCGCCCGCGCTGTAGCCCTCCAGCACCTTTCCTTTCAGCGGCCAGCGCCAGTCGCCCGGTGGCTTCGTTTCCGGCGCGGGGCTGCTGCTGCGGGTACCCGCACTGCGTGTGCTCCGGGAGGAGCTGCCGGAACCCGTCGAGGTGGCCGCCGAACGGCTGCCTCCGGACGACGGACGCAACGTCAGGCGCTGCCCCGGGTAGATGGTGTACGGCGCCCCGATGTGGTTCCAGCGGGCCACCTTCTTGTAGCTGAGCCCGTAACGCCAGGCGATGCGGTAAAGGGTGTCGCCGCGCTGGACGCGGTAGGTCGCCGGTGGATCGCCGGCGGAGCCGGCCGGCGGCAGCCGTGAGCGGCCGTAATCGAACTCGGCGCAGCCCGCGAGCACGAGTGCAAGCATCATCACCAGAGCCGGCGCGGCCAGCCGGATCACAGCCGGACGACGACCACCGCCAGGACGATCAGCGCCACGCTCGCCCAGCCGATCCGGTCGACATAGCGGCGCAGCCAGGGCTCCACGCGGGGACCGCCCCAGGCAACCACCGCCGCCACCAGCACGAAGCGCGCGCCACGCCCCACCGCGGAGGCGAGCACGAAGGGCGCGAGGGCCAGTGACATGGCACCCGCGGCGATGGTGAACACCTTGTAGGGGATGGGCGAGAAGCCTGCGGCGAGCACCACCCAGAACCCCCATGCCGCGAACCACGTCCGTGCGGTCTGGTAGGCGGACCAGTAGCCGAGGTCGTGGATCAACGGCTCGACGACCTGCAGTGCAAACGCACCGATGGCGTAACCGGCGAGTCCGCCCACCACCGAAGCGAGCGTGGTCACAACGGCGAGCCGCCACCACCGCTGCGGGCGCGCCAGCACCATCGGTGCCAGCATCACATCCGGCGGGATCGGAAAGAAGGACGACTCGGCAAAGCTCAGCGCCGCCAGCAGCCAGGCGGCGTGGCGGTGGGCGGCCCAGGCGAGCGTCCGGTCGTACAGCCACGAGAACACCCGCGTCACGCCAGGCCTGCCTGCATCGGCACGAAGCTCACGTCCGAGAGCCGCCGCACGGACACGCCCTCCCCGTCACGCTCGTAGACACACAACGATTGCCCGCCGGATTCGCCGATTGGCGCGACCAGGCGCCCGCCGGGGGCGAGCTGTTCGAGCAGGGTCTCCGGCAGATGGGATGGCGCCGCGGTCAGGAGGATGGCATCGAACGGCGCCTCACTGGGCCAGCCGGCGTAGCCGTCGCCGAGGCGCTGACGGACGTTGTGCACGCTGAGCTCGCGCAGATGGGCGTTGGCCTTGCCGTAGAGTGCCCGGATCCGTTCGATGGTGAACACCCGCGGCACCAGCGCGGCCAGGACGGCGGTCTGGTAGCCGCAGCCCGTGCCGATCTCGAGCACCGAGCGCGGCTGGGCACCGCTCGCGATCAGGGCCTCGGTCATGCGGGCCACGACGAACGGCTGGGAGATGGTCTGGCCGTGGCCGATGGGCAGCGCGGTGTCCTCGTAGGCTCGGCTGGCCAGGGCTTCGTCGACGAACAGGTGGCGCGGGATGTGACGCATGACGTTGAGTACCCGGGGGTCGCCGATACCGGCGTCGCCGAGGCGGCGCACCAACCGCTCGCGGGTACGTTGGGAGGTCATGCCGATGCCGCGGCGAAGCTGATCCGGGGTCATGACAGCCCCCCGAGCCAGCCGGCGATCTGTTCCAGTGCCGAGTATCGCGTGAGGTCGACCTGCAGCGGTGTGATCGACACGTAGCCACGGCGGACGGCGTCGAAGTCGGTTCCCGCGCCCACGTCCTCGGCATCCCCCGGCGGGCCGATCCAGTAGATGGGCCGGCCGCGGGGGTCGGTATCGCGGACCACGGGCTCGGCGCGGTGACGTT
>NZ_WNXE01000020.1:23993-32299 GCF_010993615.1 Arhodomonas sp. KWT
TAGCGGTGCGTATGCGCAGACAGGTAGCATGTCGTCGAGGCCGCCACCGGCGCACACCGGCGTCAGCCCAGAGGGAACGATGAGCGAGCATGATCGGGACAGCGACCCCACCCTCTTTCGCGAGGCCATGCGTGACGTCCGCCCCCTGAAGGACGACGGCCGGCACGACGCCGCGGCACCGCGTCCGCGGCCGGTCCCCCGCCAGCGCCTCGCGGACAACAGCCGGGTGATGGCGGAGCTGCTGCGCCCGCCGCAGGACGACACCGACCTCGGTCCGGAGCGCGGTGAGGCGCTGAGCTACCTCCGCGACGACATCGACCGCCGGGTGCTGCGCCGCCTGCGACGCGGACGCTTCGTGATTCAGGCCGAGCTCGACCTCCACGGGATGGTCGCCGCGGACGCCGTCGGCGCGCTGCGGGATTTCCTCCAGGAATGCCGGGAGCGGGACGTGCGCTGCGTGCGCATCATCCACGGCAAGGGCCGGCGCTCCGGCAACGACGGCCCGGTGCTCAAGGGCAAGGTCGACCGCTGGCTGCGCCAGCGTGACGACGTCCTCGCCTTCTGCTCGGCGCGCCGCGTGGACGGCGGCACCGGCGCGGTCTACGCGCTGCTCGGCGACTGACTCAGCTCAGGTATTCGGCGCCACCGAAGTACGGTCGCAGGACCTCCGGCAGGCGCACGCGGCCGTCCGCCTCCTGGTAGTTCTCCAGTACCGCGATCAGGCAGCGCCCGACAGCAAGACCCGAGCCGTTGAGCGTATGCACGGGCTCCGGCCGGCCGGTCTCCGGGTTGCGCCAGCGCGCCTGCATCCGCCGGGCCTGGAAGGCCTCGGTGTTGCTGCACGAGGAGATCTCCCGGTAGGCCTGCTGTCCCGGCAGCCACACCTCCAGGTCATAGGTCTTGGCCGCGGCGAAGCCCATGTCGCCGGTGCACAGCGTGACCACGCGATACGCGAGCCCGAGGTCTCGCAGGACGCGCTCGGCGTGGCCGGTGAGCTCCTCCAGCGCCTCGTACGAGCGCTCCGGATGGCTGATGTGCACCAGCTCCACCTTCTCGAACTGGTGCTGGCGGATCATGCCGCGGGTGTCCTTGCCGTAGGAGCCGGCTTCCGAGCGGAAGCACGGGGTCTGTGCCACCATGCGCAGCGGGAGCGCGTCCGCCTCGATGATCTGCTGGCCCGCGAGGTTGGTCACCGGGACCTCGGCGGTGGGGATGAGGTACAGGGGGTGGTCGCCGGATACGGCGAACAGGTCCTCCTCGAACTTGGGCAGCTGGCCGGTGCCCTCCAGGGTCTGCGGGGCCACGAGATACGGGACGTAGACCTCCTCGTAGCCGTGCTCGCGGGTGTGCACGTCGAGCATGTAGCCGGCGAGCGCCCGGTGCAGCCGGGCCACCGGCCCGCGCAGGACCACGAAACGCGATGCCGCGATACGCGCCGCCGCCTCGAAGTCCATGCCGTTGGCGAGCGCGCCCAGGGCGACGTGGTCCCGGGGCGTGAAATCGAACGCCGCCGGCTCGCCCCAGTGGCGCAGGGGCACGTTGTCCGACTCGTCGTCGCCGTCGGGCACGTCGGGATGCGGCAGGTTAGGGAGCCCCAGATGGATCTCGTGGAGCTCGCGCTGAACCGCCGCCAGGTCCTCCTCCGCCTCGCTCACCCGGTCAGACAGTGCCGAGACCTCGTCGAGCAGCGGCTGGATGTCCTCGCCGGCGGCCTTCGCCTGGCCGATGGCCTTGGAGCGGGTCTTGCGCTCGTTCTGCAGCTCCTGGGTGCGCACCTGCAGCGTGCGGCGCTCCTCCTCCAGGGCCTGGTAGCGCTTCGTATCCAGCTCGTAGCCCCGGCGGCGGAGCTGGGCCGCCACGCCGTCGAGGTCGCCCCGCAGGGTCTTTACATCCAGCATAGGTCTGTCCGTGTCTCCGGTTCTCTACAACACTCGGCGCGGGCCACGCCCGGGCCGCGCCGGGGTGGGCTCGCGCCCGGGCCGGCCAGGGTGGCGGCGGGCGCGCGACATCGCAGCACGGGATTGTAACCGCCCCGGAGCGTCGGCGCGAAGCGGCCGCCGCCCCGCCCGCGCGAACGATCGCGATGACAGGTAGAATCGGCGTTTCCGCAAAGGTGCGGGACGGACCGTCCCGGCCGGGACGATGTGAGGCAGAGTCATCGCGCCGGGTCGGCGGCGCGGAACGAGGCGTTGATGGATCTTTTCGAGAGCAGCACCGGCGGCGAACACGAGCCGCTGGCCCATCGCATGCGCCCCCGGGATCTCGGGGATTTCGCCGGACAGCCGCACCTCGTCGGCGAGGGCAAGCCGCTGCGGCGCATGGTCGACTCGGGCGTGATCCGCTCGATGATCCTCTGGGGGCCGCCCGGCACCGGCAAGACGACGCTTGCGGAGGTGCTCGCCACCGCCTCCGGGGCACGCTTCGAGCGGCTGTCCGCGGTGATGGCCGGTGTCCGCGAGATCCGCGCCGCGGTGGACCGTGCCCGTGCCGCCAGCGGTGAGGCGAGCGTGCTGTTCCTCGACGAGATCCACCGCCTGAACAAGAGCCAGCAGGACGCGCTGCTCCCCCACGTGGAGTCCGGGCTGCTGACCCTGATCGGGGCGACCACCGAGAACCCATCCTTTGAGGTCAACTCCGCCCTGCTCTCCCGGGCCCGGGTGTACGTCCTCAAGGCCCTGGACGAGGACGCGCTGGTTACGGTCATGGAGCGCGCCCTGGCCGACACGGAGCGGGGCCTGGGAAAGCGTGGCATCCGTGCCGACAGCGACGCACTGCATACCATAGCCCGCGCTGCCGGCGGCGACGCGCGCCGGGCCCTGGGACTGCTGGAGACCGCGACCGACTTCACCACCCGGGACGACGGCGACGAGCGCCTCACCATGGACGCCCTGGAGGACGTGCTTGGCCACCAGGGCACGGCCATGGACCGCCAGGGCGATGCCTATTACGACCTGCTCTCGGCGGTGCACAAGTCCATCCGCTCGTCGCGCCCGGATGCCGCCCTGCTCTACATCGCGCGCTTCGTCGACGGCGGCGGCGATCCCCTGGACGTCGCCCGGCGGCTTGCCGCCATCGCCTCCGAGGACGTGGGCAATACTGACCCCCGAGCCCTGCCCCTGGTCATTAGCGCCTGGGATGCCTATCTCCGCCTGGGTGACTACGAGGGTCAGCGCGCCCTGGCCCACGCCGCGATCCACCTCGCGGTCGCGCCCAAGAGCAACGCCATAGACCGGGCGTGGAAGTCGGCGCAGGCGTATGTACGTGCCCATCCGGACCTGGAGGTGCCGCTGTACCTGCGCAACGCGCCGACGAGGCTCATGGAGGGGCTCGGCTACGGCAAGGGCTACCGCTACGCGCACAGCGAGCCAAATGGTTATCCCGCCGGCGGGGATCACGACTGCTGGCCGGAGGCGCTGACCCCGGAGCCGTTCTTCGAGCCCACGGGCCACGGTCAGGAACGCCGCTTCCGCGAGCTCATGGAATGGCGTCGCCAGCTCGACGGGCAGGCGGACAGCGGCGACCGGTCCTAGGCCGGCGAAGAGGGCCGGTTCCGCCGCCCCCGGAACCGGCATGACGCGGGACTGACTAGCCGCCCTGGCCCGCCTCGTACTCCGGCGGCGCGATCAGGTCCGAGCCCTCGGGCACCTCCGTGGCGAAGACGTCCTCCGGAAGGGTGACGTTGCGCTCCAGTGCCGACAGCTCCAGGCGGACCGTCTGGCCCAGCCCGTCCTCCAGCCGCAGGACGCCTGGGACGCCGTCGTTCATGCGCAGGCGCACGCGCTGCACGCTCCACCGGTCGTTGCGTGGTTGCAGGCGGATCCAGCCGTCGTCGCCGACGCTCATGTCGAACTGCTCGCGCAGGTCATTGAAGCTGCCGCTCAGCAGCAGCGCCGGACCCACGCCAAGGACGTCGCCCACCGGGCGCACGGTCACCTGGCGCAGATCACGGTCGTTCACCCACAGCCACTCGCCCGTGGCGACGATGCGCTGGGCGTACGGCGTCTCGTAGACCCAGTCGAACTCGCCGGGGCGGCGCAGGGCGAAGTGGCCGGTGGCGCGTTCGACCACGGCGCCCGACTCGTCCCGGGTGGTCTGCACGAATGCCCCACGGAGGGTGTTCACGGACTCGAAATAGGACTGCAGCGCGTCCAGCGGTGCCGCCGCGGCGGTGCCGGTAACGACGGCCAGCGCGAGCGCGAGGGCGTGGATGCATCGCTTCACGGGTGGTACTCCCCTGGGTCGGTGCGTTCAGTCGGCAGGGGGCGGCGGCGAGGCGAGGACCTCGCGGCCGCCGTTGGACTGCAGCGGCCCCACGATACCGGCGCTCTCCATCTCCTCGACCAGCCGGGCGGCACGGTTGTAGCCGATCTTGAGCCGCCGCTGCACGCCGGAGATGGAGGCCTTGCGGGTCTCCGTCACCACTCGCACGGCCTCATCGTAGAGCGGGTCGCTGTCCTCGCCGCCGCCGTCGGAGGACAGTCCCGGGATGCTCGCGGAATCGCTGCCGGGTTCCTCCAGGATCTCCTCGACATAGTCGGGGCTGCCGCTGCGCTTGAGGTGTTCGGCGACCCGGTGGACCTCCGCGTCGGAGACGAACGCGCCGTGCACACGCTCCGGCATGCCGCGGCTGCTCGGGCCGAGATAGAGCATGTCGCCCTGGCCGAGCAGCGACTCCGCGCCCATCTGGTCCAGGATGGTGCGCGAGTCCACCCGGGAGGACACCTGGAAGGCCATGCGCGTGGGGATGTTCGCCTTGATCAGGCCGGTGATCACGTCCACGGACGGCCGCTGGGTGGCGAGGATGAGATGGATGCCGGCGGCGCGCGCCTTCTGCGCCAGCCGGGCGATGAGCTCCTCCACCTTCTTGCCGACCATCATCATCATGTCGGCGAACTCGTCCACCACCACGACGACATAGGGCATGGGCTCGAGCCGCGGTGCCTCGGGGACCGCGTCCGGGTCGCCCGCGTCCGAGGCGGGCATCTCCGGTGGTGTCCACAGCGGGTCGGCGAGGGGTTCGCCGCGGTCGGCGGCCTCGCGGATCTTGCGGTTGCAGCCGGAGATATTGCGCACGCCAAGGGCGGCCATGAGCCGGTAGCGGCGCTCCATCTCGCCGACGCACCAACGCAGGGCGTTGGCGGCCTCCTTCATGTCCGTCACCACCGGCGAGAGCAGGTGGGGGATGTCGTCATAGACCGAGAGTTCCAGCATCTTCGGGTCGATCATGATCAGGCGCACGGCCTCCGGGGTATTCCGGTAGACCAGGCTGAGGATCATCGCGTTCACGCCGACGGACTTGCCGGAACCGGTGGTGCCCGCCACCAGCAGATGCGGCATCTTGCCGAGATCGACGGTCACCGGGGCGCCGCCAATATCCTTGCCGATCGCCAGCGTCAGGGGCGCATGGGCGCGGGAGAAGGTATCCGACTGAATGATCTCGGAGAACGCGATCACCTGGCGGTGCTCGTTGGGGATCTCCAGCCCCACCACGGACTTGCCGGGGATCACCTCGACGACGCGCACGGAGGTTACCGACAGCGCCCGTGCCAGGTCCTTGGACAGGTTGGAGATCTGGCTGACCTTCACGCCCGCCGCCGGCTGGAGCTCGAAGCGCGTGATCACCGGGCCCGGGTGGACCGCGACCACCTCGACCTTCACGCCGAAGTCCGCGAGCTTCGTCTCGACCAGCTCGGACATCGTCCTGAGCGCCTCCTCGCCGTAACCGGCCTGCTCCGCCGGCGGCGGGTCGAGGAGATCGGTGCCCGGCAGCTCGCCCGGACCCACGTCCTCTAGCAGCCGCAGCTGGTCCCGGGTGCTCGCCGGGCGCTGTGAGGACGCCGGCGCCGGCTCGACCTGCGGCTCCTTTGCCACCTTCTTCGGCTTGTCCCTGCCACGGCTCTTCGGCCTCGCCTTCTCCGCCGGCGGCGGCGCGGGCGATTCCACCACCTTGGGCCGGCGGGCCCGTTCGGCACGCCGCTGACGCGCCGACTCGGCCCCCCGGTTGATCGCCTGGCGCACCGCCCGGGTCAGCGCAAACACGAACCGACCAATCCGCTCGGCAAGCCGTATCCAGGACACACCCGTGCAGACGGTGAACCCGGCGGCGAAGGCGGCCATTGCCAGCAGGGTGGCACCGGTGAAACTGAACGCCTGCTCCAGCGCCCGCGCCGTGACCACGCCGAGGATGCCGCCGGAGCTGAGCGGCACGGTCCCCGGAACCGGCGCCACGTGGAGCGTCGCCACTGCGGTGCCGGCGACGAGGGTGACGACGAAGCCGGCAAGCCGCAGCCCGAAGACACCCCAGTGCATCGCACCGTGGAGACGCTGCCACTGCCAGACCAGCGCCGCGCCGAAGGCGATCATCGCCGGGATGAGGTAGGCCAGGTAGCCGAGCAGGAACAGGCTCAGGTCGGCAAAGAACGCCCCCACGCGGCCGCCGGCGTTATGGACGTCGGCGACCAGGGTGGTATAGCTCCAGCCTGGGTCCCTCGGGTCATAGGTGACCAGCGAGAGCAGCAGGAAGCCGGCGACGGCGAGCAGCAGCAGCAGGGCTGCCTCCCGCAGGCCGCGGCTGATATGTTGCCCCCATGGCAGGGCGGCGTTTTCGGTGGACTGTGCCTTGGCCACTACGTCGGCCCCATGCGTTCACAAACAGTCAGAAGTTTAGCGCGTAAGCGCCTATCATTGCGAGAAAATGATCAATGGATGAAGCGGTGCCAGAAGGCCCCGGCCCGGATACGTCCCTGACCCTGGAGCTCGTCGACGACATTCGCCGTGTCCCCGCGGCGGCGTGGAACGCCCTCGAGGGTAGCGGCAATCCGTTTCTCCGCCACGAGTTCCTCGCGACACTGGAGGCATACGACGCCGTCGGCGAGACGGTCGGCTGGCTGCCCCACCACCTCGTCCTCCGCGACCACCACGGGGATATCGTCGCCGCCGCGCCGGCCTATCTCAAGACCCATTCCTGGGGCGAGTTCGTGTTCGACTTCGCCTGGGCCGACGCCTACGCCCGGCACGGGCTCGATTACTATCCGAAACTGGTGGTTGCAGTGCCGTGGACGCCCGCCACCGGACCGCGGCTGCTGCTGTCGCCCGGCGGGGACGCCGAGCGCCTGTCGCGGGCACTGTTCGACGGCGCCCGGGAGTGGGCCGGCCGCAGCGGTGTGTCCTCCGTGCACTGGCTCTTCCTCACCGCCGTGGAGGCCGACCGTGCCGAGGCGGCGGGGTATGCGCACCGGCTGGGCTGTCAGTTCCACTGGCACAACAACGGTTACGGGGATTTCGACGACTTCCTGGCCGCGCTGACGTCCAAGCGGCGCAAGAACATCCGCCGCGAGCGACGGCTCGTGGCAGACGCAGGGCTGCGGATGCGCACCGTCCACGGCGACGAGGCGGACGCCGATCTCTGGCGTGCGATGCACCGGTTTTACTGTAACACCTTTCATGAACGCGGAAACGTGCCGGTACTCAGCGAGGCCTGCATGGCGGCGCTCGGGCGATCACTGGGGCGGCGGGTGGTGCTGTTCGTCGCCGAGCGCAACGACCGTCCGATCGCGGCGGCGATGTGCCTGCGTGACGGCGAGACCCTGTACGGCCGCTACTGGGGGTGCGACGAGGTGGTCGATGCCCTGCACTTCGAGACCTGCTATTACCAGGGTATCGACTACTGCATACGCGAGGGGCTGCGGTGTTTCGAGCCGGGCGCGCAGGGCGAGCACAAGGTGCCGCGCGGGTTCATGCCGACGCTGACCCACTCTGTACATCACCTGCATGAACCCGCATTCCGGCGGGCGGTCTCGGAATTCCTCGGCCGTGAGCGGCCCGCCGTGAAGGCCTACGCCGAGGAGCTTACACTGTCGGGACCGTATAGGCAGAGCGACTGAACGACGACGATGACGCAGGTTCCATGGATCGCACCCGGTGACAACGAGACACCGTTCCCGGACCCGGAGACGTTTGCGCTCGAAGAGCCGAACGGACTGCTCGCGATCGGTGGCTCGCTGACGCCGTCACGGCTGATCGAGGCCTACGCAGCGGGGATATTCCCGTGGTTCTCCGAGGACCAGCCGGTGCTGTGGTGGAGCCCCGACCCCCGCGCGGTCATTCCGCCGCACGCCATCCACGTCGGGCGCAGCCTGCGCAAGCGCCTGCGCCATTCCGGTCTGTCCGTGACCCTGGACCGGGCGTTCGAGGCCGTGATCCGGGCCTGCGCGGCACCGCGTGCCGATGAGGCCGGCACCTGGATCACACCGGCGATGGCCGATGCCTACACGGCCCTGCACCGGATGGGCATCGCCCACTCCGCG
>NZ_WNXE01000020.1:32398-33885 GCF_010993615.1 Arhodomonas sp. KWT
GAGGCCGGCACCTGGATCACACCGGCGATGGCCGATGCCTACACGGCCCTGCACCGGATGGGCATCGCCCACTCCGCGGAGGTCTGGGACGATGGGCGCCTCGTCGGCGGGCTCTATGGCGTCTCCCTGGGCGCGGCCTTCTTCGGCGAGTCCATGTTCAGCCTGGTCGCCGACGCGAGCAAGATCGCCCTTGCCCGGCTGGCCGGGCAGCTTGACGAGTGGGGTTTCGGGCTGATCGACTGCCAGCTCCCGACCCCACACCTGGAGCGCCTCGGTGCCCAGGCCTGGCCGCGGCCGCGCTTCCTGCGTGCGCTGCGCGAGACCCAGCAACGCGCACAGCGGCACGGTCCATGGGCCTTCGGGACAATTTCACCGCTGGAGGGGGCATCGCAGCCATGACCGAGGGTGCGCCCCGCCGTCTGGCCGCGTACCTCACCGGCGAGGAGCCGTGTCCCTACCTCCCGGACCGGCAGGCCCGGACGGCCTTCCTCGACCCGGAGGCAGCAATGTCCCCGGCGCTCTACGGACAGCTCCTCGCCATGGGGCTGCGCCGCAGCGGCGCCTACGTCTATCGGCCGCTGTGCCCCGGCTGCAGCGCCTGCGAGAGCCTGCGCATCCCCGTGGCGGCGTTCCGGCCGCGCCGACGCCAGCGACGCGCGCGCCGGGCTGCCGCCGGCTGGCGTGTCGAGGTCTCGCCGGCGCATTACGACCCCGCGCACTACGCCCTCTTCCGGCGCTACATCGACAGCCGCCACCCGGAGGGCGGGATGGCCGACACCGACGAGGCGGCCTACCGGCGTTTCCTGTTCGCGGACTGGTGTGACACGGAGCTGATCGAGCTCCACGATGGCGATCACCGCGTGGCCGTGGCCGTCACCGACCGGGTGCCGGACGCACTGTCCGCGGTGTATACCTTCTTCAATCCCGCCTACTCGTTTGCGAGCCCTGGCACGGTGGCGATCCTGCTCCAGCTCGAGCGGGCCGCCGCCCTCGGGCTGGATTGGCTGTACCTCGGCTACTGGATCGCGCAGGCACCGACCATGCGTTACAAGAGCGAGTTTACGCCCCATGAGCGTTTCGAGCCGGATGGGCAGTGGTACCGTATCGAGGCCAATGGCCGCCGCCGACTCGCGCCGAGTGAGCCGGTAACGCGATAAACACTTGGAGGGTAGGCCCCGGATTCGCTAGCATTAGGGGTTTAGATCAGCTCCGATGGCGCACGTCCGCCCGGGGCGTTGTCGGGCAACAAGAGTAGAGGCTGAATGGCGAAAGAAGACAACATCCGGATGAACGGCACGGTAATCGACGTGCTCCCGAACACCATGTTCCGCGTCGAACTGGAGAACGGTCATCAGGTTACCGCGCATATCTCCGGTAAGATGCGAAAACACTACATCCGGATCCTGCGCGGCGACAAGGTAACGGTGGAACTCACCCCCTACGACCTCAACAAGGGACGTATCGTCTACCGCGCCCGCTGACCCGCC
>NZ_WNXE01000020.1:33984-35797 GCF_010993615.1 Arhodomonas sp. KWT
TGTCCGGCGGATCGCCTCCACGCCGTCGCTGGCATGATCCTGCGTGGTAAACCCGATGGATCGACGGCTCTGCTCCTCGGCCCCGGCGTTGGTGGTCATCACCAGGATCACGTTGCGGAAATCGGCATGACGGCCGTTGTTATCCGTGAGCGTACCGTGGTCCATGACCTGCAGCAGGAGGTTGAATACGTCCGGATGGGCCTTCTCGATCTCATCGAGGAGCACCACCGCGTGGGGGTGCTTGATCACCTCCTCGGTGAGCAGCCCGCCCTGGTCGAAGCCGACGTAGCCCGGGGGGGCACCGATCAGCCGCGAGACCGCGTGACGCTCCATGTACTCCGACATGTCGAAGCGCACCATGTGGATACCCATCTGCTCGGCGAGCTGGCGGGTGACCTCGGTCTTGCCCACGCCCGTCGGACCGGCGAAGAGGAACGAGCCCACCGGCTTGCCGGTGTCCCGCAGCCCGGCGCGTGAGGTCTTGATCGTCGCCGCCAGGGTATCGATGGCCTCGTCCTGGCCGTAGATATTGCGCTTGAGGTCCCGCTCCAGGTGCTCGAGCATCCGCATGTCGGAGTTCGAGACCCGCTTCGGGGGGATTCGGGCGATCTTGGCGATGATCGTCTCCACATCCGACGCTCCCACCGTCTTCTTGCGCCGCGACGGCGGCAGCAGCCGCAGGTTCGCGCCCGCCTCGTCGATTACGTCGATGGCCTTGTCCGGCAGACGCCGGTCGGTGATGTAGCGTGCGGACAGCTCCGCCGCCGCCTCCAGGGCCGGCTGGGTGTACTTCACCCCGTGGTGTGACTCGAAGCGGTCCTTGAGTCCGCGCAGGATCTGCACCGTCTCCTGGACCGTCGGCTCGGATACGTCGATCTTCTGGAAACGCCGGGCCAGGGCCCGGTCCTTCTCGAAGATGCTGCGGTACTCCTGATAGGTGGTCGAGCCAATGCACTTGAGCTCGCCGCTGGCGAGCATCGGCTTGATCAGGTTGGAGGCGTCCATCACGCCCCCGGAGGCCGCACCGGCACCAATGATGGTGTGGATCTCGTCGATGAACAGGATCGCGTGCTGCTCCTTGTGCAGCTGCGCGAGCAGCCCCTTGAGGCGTTTCTCGAAGTCACCGCGATACTTGGTACCCGCCACCAGGGCGCCGAGGTCCAGGGCATAGATCTTGGCGTCCTCGAGCACGCTGGGCACGTCGCCCTCGACGATAAGACGCGCCAGGCCCTCCGCTATCGCGGTCTTGCCGACACCCGCCTCGCCCACGAACAGCGGGTTGTTCTTGCGCCGCCGGCACAGCACCTGAATCGTGCGCTCGATCTCGTGACGCCGCCCGATCAGCGGGTCGATCTTGCCGCGGCGGGCACGGGCGTTGAGGTCGGTGGCGAAGCTCTCGAGCGGGGTCTTCTGGGACGATTCCTGCACGGTCTCCTCTTCGTCCTCCTTCGGCGAATCCGGCTCGCCGGCACCCTCCTCGCCCGGCACCTTGGAGATACCGTGGGCAATGTAGTTCACGGCGTCGAGCCGCGAGATGTTCTGCTTGTGCAGCAGATAGAGGGCCTGGGACTCCTGCTCGCTGAAGATCGCCACGAGCACGTTCGCCCCGGTGACCTCCTTGCGCCCGGAGGACTGCACGTGAAGGATCGCGCGCTGGAGTACGCGCTGGAAGCCCAGCGTCGGCTGGGTCTCGCGGGTATCCTCCGGCGGCAGCAGCGGCGTGGTCTCGTCCAGGAAGGCCTCCAGCTCGTCGCGGAGCTGGTCGAGATCGGCACCACAGGCCCGCAGCACCTCGAGCGCCGCCGGGTTTATC
>NZ_WNXE01000020.1:35890-39595 GCF_010993615.1 Arhodomonas sp. KWT
TTATCCGTCAGTGCCAGCAGCAGGTGCTCCACCGTAAGGAATTCGTGCCGCTTGTCCCTCGCCTCCTTGAAGGCGAGGTTCAGGGTAAACTCAAGTTCTTTGCTCAACATGCGCCCTCACCCGATTGCCCTCGTGCCAGGGCCTGGCTTTGCCGTGGCGAAAAAGCCGGTACTCGATCGGTTGGACCGGGCACTCGGCACGCGGTTCCCATTCAGGCCGGTTCCATGGTGCACATCAATGGGTGTTCGTGGGTCCGGGCATAGTCCATTACCTGCTCGACCTTGGTCTCCGCGATATCCCGACTGTACACCCCACAGATGCCTTTGCCCCGTGTATGTACGTGTAGCATGACCTGCGTGGCCTGACTGCGATCCATGCGGAAGAACGTCTGCAGCACCTCGACCACGAAGTCCATGGGGGTGTAGTCGTCGTTGAGGAGCACGACCCGGTAGAGGGGCGGCCGCTTGAGCTTCGGGCGCGCCTCCTCGACCGAGACGTCTCCTTCCTTGCGCGGATCGTTCGGCTCACTCATCGATATTCATGCCTGCCTTTCTGGTCGAGTGATATGGGCCCTGAGGGTCGATTTTAAAAGGTCCCGGCGGGGTAACCAACGCCGACGCAAGCCGCAGGTAGGCGCTGAGCCTATATTAACGCGATCAATGGGCGCGGCTGTCCCCGGCCGCCATGCACCTCGCAATGGCGCGACGGGCATTGGTCATACGATAACAGGGACGAAAAAAAGCCCGGTGCCTGACCGGCACCGGGCCCCGTTCGGGCAGCTCGCCGCCGCGGTCTACTTCGCCGCGGTCTTGAACTGCTCCTCCTCGGTCGATCCGGTCATGGCCGTCACGGAGGAGGTGCCGCCCTGGATCACCTGGGTGACCAGGTCGAAGTAGCCGGCACCCACCTCGCGCTGGTGGCGCGTGGCGGTGTAGCCGTCCTTCTCGGAGGCGAACTCCGCCTCCTGGAGCTCCGAATAGGCCTCCATCTGACGCTCCTTGTAGCCCTTGGCAAGGGTGAACATGGAGTAGTTCAGGCTGTGGAAGCCGGCCAGCGTGATGAACTGGAACTTGTAGCCCATCGCCGCGAGCTCGTTCTGGTACTTGCGGATGGTCGCCTCGTCGAGGTTGCCCCGCCAGTTGAACGACGGCGAGCAGTTGTACGCCAGCAGCTGGTCCGGGTACTCCTTGCGGATCGCCTCGGCGAAACGCTTGGCGAAGCCGAGGTCCGGCTTGCCGGTCTCGCACCAGATCAGGTCGGCGTACGGGGCGTACGCGAGACCGCGGGCGATCGCCTGTTCCTCGCCGGCGCGGGTGCGATAGAAGCCCTCCGCGGTACGCTCACCGGTGATGTAGGCGTGGTCGCGCTCATCGATGTCGGAGGTGATCAGGTCCGCCGCCAGGGCGTCGGTGCGGGCCACCACCAGGGTCGGCACGCCCATCACGTCCGCCGCGAAACGCGCGGCCACCAGCTTCTGCTCGGCCTCCTGGGTCGGCACGAGCACCTTCCCGCCCATGTGGCCGCACTTCTTGACCGCCGCGAGCTGGTCCTCGAAGTGCACACCGGCGGCGCCCGCGCGGATCATGCTCTTCATCAGCTCGAAGGCGTTGAGCACGCCGCCGAAGCCGGCCTCCGCGTCCGCCACGATCGGCGCGAGCCAGTCGACACTGTCATCGCCCTCGGCGGTGGTGATCTGGTCGGCGCGCAGCAGCGCGTTGTTGATCCGCTGCACCACGGACGGCACGGAGTTCACCGGGTACAGGGACTGGTCGGGGTACATGGTCTCGCCGAGGTTGGCGTCCGCCGCCACCTGCCAGCCGGAGAGGTAGATCGCCTTGAGACCGGCCTTGACCTGCTGCATGGCCTGGTTGCCGGTCATCGCACCCAGCGCGTTGACGTAGTCGTCGTCCTGCTGGATCAGGTTCCAGAGCTTCTCCGAACCCAGGCGGGCCAGGGTATGCTCGATCTGCACGGAGCCGCGCAGTCGCACCACGTCTTCGGCGCTGTACGGACGGGTAATGCCCTTCCAGCGCGGATTCTCCGCCCACTCGCGCTCGAGTTCGCGGATCGCAGTCTGTTTGTCACTCATCTGTCTTCGCCTCCCGTTGACGGGGCCTTCGCAGGCCCCTGCAAGTACAGGTCGTCAGCTTCGTGTCTCCGGGGGATACGGCGTCCTGACCGGCGTCTGGCCGGTACGATCTGGCCATGGGACGCTTTAGACTGTGCGCCTCTCATCGATCGACACGGACGCCTCCCGAAGACGGACGGCCCTGCCGCCCGCGCCGGATCCCGGCCCGGGCGACTCTCCACCTGGGGCCATGTCGGCACGCCACAGTGTGGTCGTGCCTCAAGCCCGTCGGCCCCTGGTGGCACCGGCATCCCGCGCCTCAATCTTTAGCCCCACGGCCCGGGATGCTGATCTGGAGCATAATGCCGCGACGCAACATTTGACAACCCTATTTCAACAATATTCAATATTGGAAATTCCAATCATTATGCTCGCGAGGTATCAACGTGGCGGATGAGCCGGACAGCATCGGGCGCATCTATTACAAGCACAACCGCATCAAGCAGCTACGCGCGTTCTGCTTTGCCGCCCAGTCCGGCAGTATCTCCAAGGCGGCGGAACGGCTGTTTCTCAGCCAGCCCTCGGTATCGCTGCAGATCCAGGCGCTGGAGCGGGAGCTCGCGATAACCCTGTTCGAGCGCCGTGGCCCACGGATACGGCTGACGCCGGACGGAGAGACGCTCTACGAGCTCGCACAGCCGCTGGTGGAGGGCGTCGACGCCCTGCCCGAGCGTTTCGCCGCACGCAGCCAGAGCCTGCACGCCGGACGGCTCGACATCGCCGCCGGCGAGAGCACCACGCTCTATATCCTCCCGGACCTGATCCGGCGGTTCATGGCGCAGTACCCCGAGGTCCACGTCAAGCTCCACAACCTCCAGGGCCGGGAGCTCTGCCAGGCCATCCGCCAGGACGAGGTGGACTTCGCCGTGGGCTCCATGCTCGACCTCCCGGACGACATCAATTACCGCGCGGTCTACTCCTACGGCCTGTCGCTGATCACGCCGCTGGATCACCCCCTCGCCCAGAAGTCGGTCATCAGCCTCGAGGACCTGGCGGACGGCGAGCTGATCGTCCCCCCCAGGCAGCTGACGACCTGGCGACTGATCAACCTGGTGTTCCAACAGCACAGCGTGCCCTATCACGTCCGCCTGGAGGTCGGCGGCTGGGAGATCATCAAGCGCTACGTGGAGCTCGGCTTCGGTATCGCCATCGCGAGCAATATCTGCCTCACCGGCGAGGAGGCCATCGCCGTACGCCCGCTGCCGGACATCTTTCCCCGCCGCACCTACGGCGTGATGACGCGCCGGGGCAAGTTCCTCTCGGCCCAGGCGCGGCGCTTCATCGAGCTGATGAAACCGGACTTCTTCGCCGGCGAGAGCGCGCTGCGCGCGAACCCCGCCCCCGCGGTCAGCGAGAACGTTTTCGTCTCCGCGGACGACCTGGAGGCGCCGCCCCACAATGACTGAACGCTGGCATCCCCACGTCACCGTGGCCGCCGTCATCGCCGACGGCGACCGTTTCCTGTTCGTCGAGGAGTCCGTGGACGGCAGCATGCGGCTGAACCAGCCCGCCGGCCACCTCGAGCCCGGAGAAGGTCTGGTCGATGCCGTGCGCCGTGAGACCCTGGAGGAGACCGC
>NZ_WNXE01000210.1:0-3687 GCF_010993615.1 Arhodomonas sp. KWT
TGGACCGGGGCAACCCGGTTGGGCACACACGGCCACCCGGACAACTTCAGTACTGTTGAACGCAAATGGAGTTCACCCATGAAGAAGACACAGCAGGGCTTCACGCTCATCGAGCTGATGATCGTTGTTGCGATCATCGGCATCCTCGCCGCCATCGCCATCCCGGCGTATCAGGACTACACCCGGCGCGCTCAGGCCAGTGAGCTGATCTCGGTCGCTGCGCCCGTCAAGACCGCAGTTTCCGAGTTTGCCGTGGTCAACGGCTACCTCCCGAACGCGGGTAGCGTTAACTTTTCTAGCGTAAGCACGGACCTTGTGAGTGGCGTAACCTGGAACGGCGGTTCTATTTCCGTTACAGGCTCCGGCCAGCTGTCAAGTCTCACGATCAGCATGGACCCCACACTGAATTCCGGCTCCGTGACGTGGGAGTGCAACTCCTCCGGATCGGTCGAGTACGCCCCGAGCAGCTGCCAGTAAACGACGACGCTCAACCGAAGGGTGATATGATGGGGCCAATCAAATTGGCCCCATCTTCTTTTCCGGAAAGGCAATGTCCATCACTCATCCCCGCACGCCGCAACCCATATCTGAATTCTTTTCCGCGTTAGCACTACCCGTTTCTCTTATATTTTCTTTTTATATATTAAAAGCGGGGCTATCCGGAAGTTTCCTTTTTGACGACTTCTCGAATCTGGAACCTTTAGGTAGAGCCCATGGGCTAGTGGACTCGTACCATGAAATAATGTCTTTTCTAACGGGCAACATCTCCGGCCCTACCGGCCGCCCTGTATCCCTACTTACGTTTCTGATTAATCAGTACGGCTGGCCCGGCGACGCCACCTCCTTCCTTTGGACCAACCTGATGCTCCACCTTCTCACTGGAGTTGCTGTCTTTCAATTTACACGTCTCTGCATAAAAAGCGTGCGACAAAAAGCCGCCCAAGACAATGAACTCCAAAACAACCTTCTCCCCCTACTGGCGTGCTCTCTTTGGTTGATTTTACCGCTACAAATATCGACCGTCTTTTATGTCATCCAGCGCATGACGCAACTTTCCGCTCTTTTTACACTCGCGTCGCTTTCGCTCTATATTTCCGGCCGTCACGCTATTGAAAACAACCGCCCAAAGAGAGGCATTGCCTTTCTGGTCGCCTGCCCACTTGCTGCACTCATCGGGTTTTATGCGAAAGAAAATGCGGCCATCGCGCCCATACTCATCGTTATCCTAGAAGCCACGGTTCTTTCATCAAGCGACACATCCACGAAAAACCCCTTAATTAGGCGCCTAGTCGTTTTTTCGTACGGCATCGCGCCAATGGCCATTATACTTTTTTACTTGGCCATAAGCACCGCGAAATCTGGCGCGACATGGACGGCAGGATTCGGACGAGTCCTTCTTCAAGGAGAGGTCCTGCTGAACTACATGTATAAAATCCTCATCCCCCAAAACTCAACCTCTGGATTATTTTACGACAGCTTTATACCAATACCCCCCAGCACCGAAAATATCATAATTTCCGCAATCGGCTGGGCCACAATTGCAGCTTTAGTCATTATCGCGCTTTACGTGCGCAAACGATTCCCATTGATAGCACTTGGTTTTCTGTTTTTCTTTGCAGGCCACCTTATAGAATCTTCCGGGCTCTCCCTCGACCTCTACTATGAGCACCGAAATTACCTACCTTCTATAGGTCTTATCATCGCCGGCCTTAGAGGCATAAACATTCTATACAACCACAAGAAAAAACTCGCATTTGCCTTATTTGCCACTCTTTTTGCCGCCAACGCGGCACAGGCACACTTACGCGCAAGTTTGTGGGGCAAGCCGCAACTTGCAGCAACTGTTTGGACTATTGAAGCACCAAAGTCGTCATCTGCCTGGCTTCGCTTATCATTTGTTGCAAACCGCTACAACAATGTCATGACACTTCGATACGCGTTGACAGAGTGGCAAAAAAACGCCCCCTCCCTTCTGGCGCCTAGGCTACTTACCCTTCGCCTTAACTGCCCAAGGTCACCGCTTGACCCAGACCGTGTAAAAGCATTAATAACAATGGCCAAACATACCCCGGAGTTCAACGGTCTCAACCAATACCTTGAACCACTTATTCGGCAGGCGGCAAGCGGTGAGTGCGAGGGATTAAGTGTCGAACAGAGTTACTACATAATTAGAGCGCTACTCGACAATCCCAAATTCGGGATATGGCAGAAAAAATATTTATGGACGCTGGCAGGTTACATTCTTGCTAGCAAAGGGATCGGCCACGAGGCCTACAATGCTTTCAAGCAAGCGAACAAGCTAGTCTATGACCCCCGAATGAGGGAAAAACAGGAGTCTGGTCTCCGCATGGCGGGATTCCCTGAATTGGCAAAAGCCCTCGCGTCGGAGAGGTTCAAAAACGACCGCCCCACCCGGTTTGGGGAACTACATATCCGCACTCTCATGTCGCATATATTGGACTGGGATACAGCCAAACAGTCTGAGTTCCCGGTGCCGCCCGGCGATTCACACGCCAAACCTCAGAACCGCACAGGAAAAACCAAAGAAATACTTCTACCGGCTGGGTTGCCCAAATGACAAAGGAACCCCAAATCAAACTTATGGAACAATCAGGACGGGCATAATGACCAAGACACCCGCCCCCCAGAACCGCGTTTCGGTTATATTGCCAGCAAAGAACGAAGCAGATTCGGTCGCTTCAGTAATACATGCCATCCAGACGCATCTTTCCGCGCATGAAATCCTGGTGGTGGACGACGGCTCAAGTGACGAAACCGGTTCTATAGCAGCAAATGCTGGTGCGCGCGTGCTATCACGTCCATACAGCATGGGCAACGGCGCCGCGGTAAAACTAGGCGCACGTCATGCCGAGGGTGAAATATTCGTTTTTATGGATGCTGACGGTCAGCACGACCCCGCAGACATACAAGTTCTTCTCGACATCATGGAACGTGACGGCATGGACATGGTGATAGGAGCAAGACGCAGCGCATCCCAGGCGAACATAGGCCGCGGCATGGCTAATGCTTTATACAATCGTCTCGCCACCTATATGACAGGTCATGCAATACCCGACCTAACCTCCGGCTTCCGCGCGGTCCGCGCGGCGCCGTTCCGCAAGTTCCTTTACTTATTACCTAACGGATTTTCATATCCTACAACAATTACCATGGCGTTTTTCAGGGCCGGCTATACCGTAGAGTATGTTCCGATAACCGCACGGCAACGGAGCGGCCGCAGCCACATCCGCCCCATCCGGGACGGGCTACGGTTTCTTCTGATTATCTTTAAGGTCGCAACGCTTTATTCACCCTTAAAGATATTTGCTCCGGCGAGCGGCGGAATGTTTTTACTAGGTCTTGCGTATTATGCATTTACATATATCAGCCAGGGGCGTTTCACCAACATGTCGGCGCTACTCTTAACGACCGCCGTCCTAGCGTTCCTCATTGGCTTAGTCTCCGAACAGATCACGCAGCTGATGTACAAGGACACCGACCAAAACAGCATCCACACTGTGGACAATGACCACTAAAATCAGCCTAAATCGACGGGTCCTATTGGTCACCCGAAACCTGCCGCCGCTGATGGGGGGTATGGAACGCCTAGTTGTCAGGTCCCGGATGATTGCGCACCTGCCGAATGAATAGTTGCGGGTGGCTTTGTTGCCATTCCTTCAGCGCCTG
>NZ_WNXE01000211.1:0-3678 GCF_010993615.1 Arhodomonas sp. KWT
GGAGGAGGGCGATTACCTCACCGCCGGCGGCGAGGTGGCGGAGGTCGTCGATCTCGACCCCCTGCGGGTAACGGTGTTCGTCGCCCAGCAGGACATCGCCCGCGTGACCGTGGGCACCGCGGCGCGGGTGCGCTTTGCCACCGGCGTCGAGCGCGAGGGGCAGGTGGACTACGTCGCCGCCACCGCGGACGAGGAGACCCGCACCTTCCGTGTGGAGGTGGCGGTGCCCAATGGCGGGGGCGACGTCCCTGCCGGGGTCAGCGCGACGGTCCGGCTGCCCGCCGACCGGGTCAGTGCTCACTTCGTCTCCCCTGCGGTGCTGACCCTGGGCGACGACGGCGCCCTGGGGGCGAAGACCGTCGATGATGAGGGCCGGGTGGCCTTCCACCCGGTCTCGGTGGTCCGCGCCGAGCGCGACGGGGTCTGGATCAGCGGCCTGCCGGAGCGTGCGCGGGTGATCACGGTGGGTCAGGGGTTCGTGCGCGCCGGAGAGCCGGTGACCCCGGTGGACGCCGCGGACTCGCCCCTGAAGCTCGACGGGCGTGTCCCCGCGCCCGCCGCCCCGTTGCCGGAGACGGGCTGAGCCGTGGGCCGGCTGATCGCCGCGGCGTTCGGGCGCAGCCGCACGGTGCTGCTGTTCCTGCTCATCATTACCGTGATGGGCTGGCAGGCGTACCGGGATATCCCGAAGGAGGCCGAGCCCGACGTCGCCATCCCCATCATCTATGTCTCCGTCGCCTACGAGGGCATTTCCCCGGAGGACGGCGAGCGGCTGCTGGCCCGGCCCCTGGAGAAGGAGCTCCAGTCCATCGAGGGCCTCAAGGAGATGCGCACCACCGCGGCCCAGGGCTATACCGCAATCGTGCTGGAGTTCGAGGCGGGCTTCGACGCCGACCGGGCCCTCGCCGACGTGCGCGAGCAGGTGGACATCGCCAAGTCGGACCTGCCGCCGGGGGCCGAGGAGCCGGCGGTCCAGGAGGTCAACGTCGCACTGTTCCCGGTGCTCACCGTGGCGCTGTCCGGGCCGGTGCCGGAGCGCACCCTGGTGGACGTCGCCACGCGGTTGCAGGACCGCCTCGAGGCCCTGCCCGGCATCCTCGAGGCGGATGTCGGTGGCGACCGCGAGGAGGTCATGGAGATCATCGTGGACCGCCGGGTGATGGAGACCTACGGCGTCTCCTATGCGCGGCTTTTCTCGGTGCTGAGCGGCAATAACCTCCTGGTCGCCGCGGGAGCCCTGGACACCGGGGCGGGGCGCCTCGCGGTGAAGGTCCCCGGACTGGTCGAGGACCTGGACGACGTCATGACCCTGCCGGTGAAGACCAGCGGTGACCGGGTCGTGACCTTCGGCGACGTCGCCAGTATCCGCCGCACCTACAAGGATCCCGACGAGTTCGCCCGGGTCGACGGTCAGCCCGCCCTGACCCTGGAGATCTCCAAGCGCGTCGGGGCCAACATCATTGAGACCGTCGCCGCGGCACGGGAGGTGGTCGAGCAGGCCCGGGGGGAGTGGCCCGACAGCCTGCAGGTGGCCTACCTCCAGGACCGCTCCGAAGACATCCGCACCATGCTGCGGGACTTGCAGAACAACGTCCTCGCCGGCGTGATCCTGGTGATGGTGGTGATCATTGCGGCGCTGGGCTGGCGGCCCGCGCTGCTGGTGGGCATGGCCATTCCGGGGTCTTTTCTCGCCGGCATCCTGGCCGTGTACCTGATCGGCTACACCATGAACATCGTGGTCCTGTTCAGCCTCATCCTCGTGGTGGGGATGCTGGTGGACGGGGCCATCGTGGTGGTGGAGCTCGCCGAACGCCGGCTCTCCGAGGGCTGGCCGCGGCGTGACGCCTACCTGCACGGGGCTACCCGCATGGCCTGGCCGGTGATCTCCTCGACCGCCACCACCCTGGCGGTGTTCCTGCCGCTCACGGTCTGGCCCGGCGTGGTCGGGGAGTTCATGAAATACCTCCCCATTACCGTGCTCCTGACCCTGTCCGCCTCGCTGGCCATGGCGCTGGTGTTCGTTCCCGTGCTCGGCGGGCTGATCGCACGCCGCGACCCGGCGAGCGCGGCCAACGCCGCCGCGCTGGAGGCGGCGGAACGCGGCGATCTCGCGAGCCTGCGCGGCTTTGTCGGCGGCTACGTGCGCATGCTCTCGCGGGCCCTGGACCGGCCGGGTCTGGTCCTGGCCGGCATGGTCGCCACGGTGGTGGTGACCTATGCCGCCTACGGCCTGTTCGGCCGCGGCGTGGAGTTCTTCCCCGAGGTGGAGCCGGACTTCGCCCAGGTCCAGGTCCATGCCCGCGGCGATCTGTCGGTATGGGAGCGCGATGCCCTGGTCCGGGCGGTGGAGGAGCGTCTGCTCGGATTCGGGTCCATCGAGCACGTCTACGCCCGCACCATAAGCGACCCGGAGCGCATGCAGAACGTCTCGCCGGATACCGTGGGCGTCATCCAGCTCGAGTTCCGCGACTGGGACCAGCGTGCACCGGCGGCGGAGATCATGCAGCGGATCCGCGATGTCACCGCGCCGTTGCCCGGCATTCGCGTCGAGGTCCGCAAGGCCGAGTCGGGGCCCTCCCAGGGCAAGCCGATCCAGGTGCGGGTGAGCGCGGACCGGCCGGAGGCGCTGAACACCGGGGTCGAGCGGGTGCGCACGCTGATGGACGAGCTCGGTGGGTTCAGCGACACCGAGGATAACCGCCCGGTGCCCGGGGTCGAGTGGCGGCTGGAGGTGGACCGCGAACGTGCCGCCCGCTATGGCGCGGACGTACAGCTCGTGGGCAATGCGGTGCAGCTGGTCACCAACGGGGTGCTGCTCGATGACTATCGCCCGGACGACGCGGACGAGGAGGTGGATATCCGTGTGCGGTTCCCGCCGGAGGACCGCAGCCTGGAGACACTGGGTCTGCTGCGTGTGCCCACCGACCAGGGCCAGGTGCCCATCGCCAACTTCGTGACCCAGCGGCCGGGGCCGAGCACCGGCACCATCGAGCGCGTCGACGGGCGGCGGACGTTTACTGTCGCCTCCGAGGTCGCCCCCGGCGTGCTGGCGGACACCCAGGTCCAGCGCCTGCGCGATGCCATCGGCGAGGCGGACATGCCGCCGTCCGTCGAGATCGCATTCGCCGGCCAGGACGAGGATCAGCGCGAGGCCCAGACCTTTCTCTCGAACGCGTTCATCGTGGCGGTGCTGTTCATGGCGCTGATCCTGGTTACCCAGTTCAACAGCCTCTACCAGGCGGTGCTGGTGCTCTCCGCCATCCTCTTCTCCACCGCCGGCGTGCTGCTCGGCCTGCTGGCGACCCAGCGGCCGTTCGGCATCGTCATGGGCGGGGTGGGGATGATTGCGCTGGCCGGCATCGTGGTGAACAACAATATCGTGCTCATCGACACCTACAACGTCCTCCGCCGGGAAGGCATGGCGGCGCGGGAGGCGGTGCTGAGGACCGCCGCCCAGCGGCTGCGGCCGGTGCTGCTCACCTCCGTGACCACCGTGCTCGGGCTGATGCCGATGGTGCTGAAGCTCAACGTCGACATCATCGGGCGGGAGGTGCAGTACAACGCCCCGTCCACCCAGTGGTGGGCCCAGCTCTCCAGCGCCATCGCCGGCGGTCTCACCTTCGCGACGGCGCTCACGCTGGTGCTCACGCCGTGCCTGCTGATGCTGGGGGCCAACGT
>NZ_WNXE01000212.1:0-3678 GCF_010993615.1 Arhodomonas sp. KWT
GGAGGAGGGCGATTACCTCACCGCCGGCGGCGAGGTGGCGGAGGTCGTCGATCTCGACCCCCTGCGGGTAACGGTGTACGTCGCCCAGCAGGACATCGCCCGCGTGACCATGGGGACCCCGGCGCGGGTACGCTTTGCCACCGGCGTCGAGCGCGAGGGGCAGGTGGACTACGTGGCCGCCACCGCGGACGAGGAGACCCGCACGTTCCGTGTGGAGGTGGCGGTGCCCAACGGCGGGGGCGACGTCCCCGCCGGGGTCAGTGCGACGGTCCGGCTGCCCGCCGACCGGGTCAGTGCGCACTTCGTCTCCCCCGCGGTGCTGACCCTGGGCGACGACGGTGCGCTGGGCGTGAAGACCGTCGACGGCGAGGGCCGCGTGGCCTTCCACCCGGTCTCGGTGGTCCGGGCCGAGCGCGGCGGGGTCTGGATCAGCGGCCTGCCGGAGCGCGCGCGGGTGATCACCGTGGGCCAGGGGTTCGTGCGCGCCGGCGAGCCGGTGACCCCGGTGGACGCCGCGGACTCGCCCCTGAAGCCCGACGGGCGCGCCCCGGCGCCCGCCGCCCCGCTGCCGGAGACGGGCTGAGCCGTGGGCCGGCTGATCGCCGCGGCGTTCGGACGCAGCCGTACGGTGCTGCTGTTCCTGCTCATCATTACCGTAATGGGCTGGCAGGCGTACCGGGACATCCCGAAGGAGGCCGAGCCCGACGTCGCCATCCCCATCATCTATGTCTCCGTCGCCTACGAGGGCATTTCCCCGGAGGACGGCGAGCGGCTGCTGGCCCGGCCCCTCGAGAAGGAGCTCCAGTCCATCGAGGGCCTCAAGGAGATGCGCACCACCGCGGCCCAGGGCTACACCGCGATCGTGCTGGAGTTCGAGGCGGGCTTCGACGCCGACCGGGCCCTGGCCGACGTGCGCGAGCAGGTGGACATCGCCAAGTCGGACCTGCCGCCGGGGGCCGAGGAGCCGGCGGTCCAGGAGGTCAACGTCGCCCTGTTCCCGGTGCTCACCGTGGCGCTGTCCGGGCCGGCGCCGGAGCGCACCCTGGTGGATGTCGCCACGCGGTTGCAGGACCGGCTCGAGGCCCTGCCCGGCATCCTCGAGGCGGACATCGGCGGCGACCGCGAGGAGGTCATGGAGATCATCGTGGACCGCCGGGTGATGGAGACCTACGGCGTCTCCTACGCGCGGCTTTTCTCGGTGCTGAGCGGCAACAACCTCCTGGTCGCCGCGGGAGCCCTGGACACCGGGGCGGGGCGCCTCGCGGTGAAGGTCCCCGGACTGGTCGAGGACCTGAACGACGTCATGACCCTGCCGGTGAAGACCAGCGGAGACCGGGTCGTGACCTTCGGCGACGTCGCCAGTATCCGCCGCACCTACAAGGATCCCGACGAGTTCGCGCGGGTCGACGGCCAGCCGGCCCTGACCCTGGAGATCTCCAAGCGCGTCGGCGCCAACATCATCGAGACCGTCGCCGCGGCACGGGACGTGGTCGGGCAGGCCCGCGGGGAGTGGCCCGAGAACCTGCAGGTGTCCTACCTCCAGGACCGCTCCGAGGATATCCGCACCATGCTGCGGGACCTTCAGAACAACGTCCTCGCCGGCGTGATCCTGGTGATGGTGGTGATTATCGCGGCGCTGGGCTGGCGGCCCGCGCTGCTGGTGGGCATGGCCATCCCCGGCTCGTTTCTCGCCGGCATCCTGGCCGTGTACCTGATCGGCTACACCATGAACATCGTGGTCCTGTTCAGCCTTATCCTCGTGGTGGGGATGCTGGTGGACGGGGCCATCGTGGTGGTGGAGCTCGCCGAGCGCCGGCTCTCCGAGGGCTGGTCGCGGCGTGACGCCTACCTGCACGGGGCCACCCGGATGGCCTGGCCGGTGATCTCCTCGACCGCCACCACCCTGGCGGTGTTCCTGCCGCTCACGGTCTGGCCCGGCGTGGTCGGGGAGTTCATGAAATACCTCCCCATCACCGTGCTGCTGACCCTGTCCGCTTCGCTGGCCATGGCGCTGGTGTTCGTGCCCGTGCTCGGCGGGCTGATCGCCCGCCGCGACCCGGCGAGCGCGGCCAACGCCGCTGCGCTGGAGGCGGCGGAGCGCGGCGACCTCGCGGGCCTGCGCGGCTTCGTCGGCGGCTACGTGCGCATGCTCTCGCGGGCCCTGGATCGGCCGGGTCTCGTCCTGGCGGGCATGGTCGCCACGGTGGTGGTGACCTATGCCGCCTATGGCCTGTTCGGCCGCGGCGTGGAGTTCTTCCCCGAGGTGGAGCCGGACTTCGCCCAGGTCCAGGTCCATGCGCGCGGCGATCTGTCGGTGTGGGAGCGCGATGCCCTGGTCCGGGCGGTCGAGGAGCGCCTGCTCGGATTCGGGTCCATCGAGCACGTCTACGCCCGCACGATCAGCGACCCGGAGCGCATGCAGAACGTCTCGCCGGATACCGTGGGCGTCATCCAGCTGGAGTTCCGGGAGTGGGATACTCGTCCGCCCGCGGCGGAGATCATGCAGCGGATACGGGACGTGACCGCGCCGCTTCCAGGCATTCGCGTGGAGGTTCGCAAGGCTCAGTCGGGACCCTCGCAGGGCAAGCCGATCCAGGTGCGGGTGAGCGCCGACCGATCGGATGCCCTCAACACCGGCGTCGAACGGGTGCGCACGCTCATGGACGAGCTCGGCGGGTTCAGCGACACCGAGGATAACCGTCCGGTGCCCGGGGTCGAGTGGCGGCTGGAGGTGGACCGCGAGCGCGCCGCCCGCTACGGCGCGGACGTACAGCTCGTGGGCAATGCGGTCCAGCTCGTCACCAACGGGGTGCTGCTCGACGACTACCGCCCGGACGACGCGGACGAGGAGGTGGACATCCGCGTGCGGTTCCCGCCGGAGGACCGCAGCCTGGAGACACTGGGCCTGCTGCGGGTGCCCACGGACCAGGGTCAGGTGCCCATCGCCAACTTCGTGACCCAGCGACCGGGGCCGAGCACTGGCACCATCGAGCGCGTCGACGGGCGGCGGACGTTCACCGTCGCCTCCGAGGTCGCCCCCGGCGTGCTGGCGGACACCCAGGTCCAGCGCCTGCGCGATGCCATCGCCGGGGCGGACATGCCGCCGTCCGTCGAGATCGCCTTCGCCGGCCAGGATGAGGATCAGCGCGAGGCTCAGACCTTCCTTTCGAACGCGTTCATCGTGGCGGTGCTGTTCATGGCGCTGATCCTGGTGACCCAGTTCAACAGCCTCTACCAGGCGGTACTGGTGCTCTCCGCCATCCTCTTCTCCACCGCCGGCGTGCTGCTCGGCCTGCTGGCCACCCAGCGGCCGTTCGGCATCGTCATGGGCGGGGTGGGGATGATCGCGCTGGCCGGCATCGTGGTGAACAACAACATTGTGCTCATCGATACCTACAACGTCCTGCGCCGGGAGGGCATGGCGGCGCGGGAGGCGGTGCTGCGGACCGCCGCGCAGCGGTTGCGGCCGGTGCTGCTCACCTCCGTGACCACCGTGCTCGGGCTCATGCCGATGGTGCTGAAACTCAACGTCGACATCATCGGACGGGAGGTGCAGTACAACGCCCCGTCCACCCAGTGGTGGGCCCAGCTCTCCAGCGCTATCGCCGGCGGTCTCACCTTCGCGACGGCGCTCACGCTGGTGCTCACGCCGTGCCTGCTGATGCTGGGGGCCAACGT
>NZ_WNXE01000213.1:0-3603 GCF_010993615.1 Arhodomonas sp. KWT
GAATCGGAGAACGCGGAACGACTGTTCGCGATGACCGCGAAGTACGGCCTGCCGTATTTCCAGAACTTCATCAACTCTGACCTCGAGCCGCACATGGTCCGCTCCATGTGCTGCCGGCTCCAGCTCGATCTCAACGAGCTGCTCAAGCGGGGCAACGGCCTGTTCGGCAGCGCGGAACAGACCGGATCGCTCGGGGTGGTCACGGTCAACTGCGCCCGCCTCGGCCACCTCTACCGCGGCGACGCCGCGGCGCTGTACGAACAGCTCGATACCCTGCTCACGCTGGGCTGCCGCAGCCTGGAGATCAAGCGCAAGGTCATCCAGCGGCACATGGACGCCGGGCTGTTCCCCTATACCCGGCGCTACCTTGGCACGCTGCGCAACCACTTCTCGACCCTCGGCGTGAACGGGATCAACGAGATGATCCGCAACTTCACCGACGACGCCCACGACATCGCCACGCCCTGGGGCCAACGGTTCGCGGCCGAATTCCTCGATCACGTGCGCGACGTCATCGCCGGATTCCAGGAAGAGACGGGACACATGTACAACCTGGAGGCGACGCCCGCGGAAGGCACCACCTACCGCTTCGCCCGTGAGGACCGCAGGCGCTTCCCCGGCATCCTCCACGCCGGCACCGAGGAGACCCCCTACTACACCAACTCCTCGCAGCTGCCGGTGGGCCACACCGACGACCCGTTCGAGGCACTGGCACACCAGGAGGCACTGCAGCGCCGCTACACCGGGGGGACGGTGCTGCACCTGTACATGAGCGAGCGAATCTCCAGCACGGCGGCCTGCCGCAAGCTGGTCCGGCGTTCGCTGGAGCGCTTCCGCCTGCCCTACATCACGATCACGCCGACCTTCTCCATCTGTCCCAGGCACGGCTACCTCGCCGGCGAGCACCCCTACTGCCCCCGGTGCGACGAGGAGATCCTCGCGCACCGGCGGCGAGGGTCCGGCGGACAGGACCGCGACATCGTCAGCAACACGCAAGGAGGGCATACGCCATGAAGACAGCACGATTCGACCACGACAGCCACGAGACACTCCGCGACGAGGAGCGTCAGCCCTGCGAGGTCTGGACCCGCGTCATGGGCTACCACCGTCCGGTCTCGTCGTTCAACGTCGGCAAGCGGGGCGAGCACCACGAGCGGCGACACTTCCGCGAGGAGCGCACGCACCTTGACTGACCGGAAACCGCCGGCCGCCCTCCGGGTGGCCGGCCTCGTCCCCATGACCGCGGTGGACCTGCCCGGACGGCTCGCCGCCGTGGTGTTCTGCCAGGGCTGCCCCTGGGCGTGCGGCTACTGCCACAACCCCCACCTGATCCCGGCCACGGGTCCGGAGACGATCGGCTGGCCGTCGGTGCGCGAGTTCCTGCGCCAGCGCCGGGGGCTACTGGACGGCGTGGTCTTCTCCGGCGGCGAACCGACCCTCCAACGGGGGCTTGCGCACGCCCTCGCCGAGGTCCGATCCCTGGGCTTCGAGACCGGTCTGCACACCGGCGGCGCCTATCCGCAGCGGTTGCGCCGGCTGCTGCCAGAGGTGGACTGGGTGGGATTCGACGTCAAGACCCGGTTCAGCGATTACGAGCGGGTCACCGGCGTGCCCGGCAGTGGCGAGCGTGCCCGGGAGAGCCTGGACTACCTGCTCGGCAGCGGTGTCGCCTACGAGGTCCGTACCACGGTTCACCCCCTTGTGATCAGCCCGGACGGGCTACTGCACCTCGCCGGGGAACTGGCGGGGCTCGGCGTACGGCACTACGCGGTACAGGCCTGCCGCGCCACCGGCGTCGCCACCCCCGGCTACCGCGCGCCCGGAGTAGTCGAGCTGCTGGAGACGGCCCGGGGGCACCCTATAGAACGGCTGTTCGACTCCTTTCAGATCCGTGACACCTGAACGGGTTGCTCACGCCTGGGCGTAGCGCTCGCCCTCGCCCACCCAGCGTTCGATCAGCGCCTGCACGGTGGCGGCGTCGCCGGCGAACAGCCGCGCGGCCGCCGTGCGGACATCGTCCAGCAGGTCCGCGTCACGCCCGAGATCGGCGATGCGGTACTCCATCGCGCCGGTCTGGCGGGTGCCGAGCAGCTCCCCCGGGCCACGGATCTCCAGGTCCCGGGCGGCGATGCGGAAGCCGTCACCGCTCTCGCGCAGCACCCCCAGGCGGGCCTTCGCGGTCTCCGAAAGCGGGCCGTGGTAGAGGAGCACGCAGCTGCTCGCGGCACTGCCCCGGCCGACCCGGCCGCGGAGCTGGTGAAGCTGGGCGAGGCCCAGGCGCTCCGGGTTCTCGATGATCATCAGCGAGGCGTTGGGCACGTCCACGCCCACCTCGATCACCGTGGTGGCCACCAGCAGGTCCAGCTCGCCGTGCTCGAAGGCGGTCATCACCGCCTCCTTCTCGCTGCCCGTGAGCCGGCCGTGGACCAGCCCCACGCGCAGATCCGGCAGCGCCTCGCCGAGCAGCCTGGCACGTTCCCCGGCCGCCTCCGCCTCCAGCACCTCCGACTCCTCCACCAGGGTGCAGACCCAGTACGCCTGCCGGCCCTCGGCGCAGGCGGCACGCACCCGCTGGACCACGTCCTCGCGGCGGGTGTCCGGCACCGCCACGGTGGCCACCGGCTGCCGCCCGGGCGGGAGCTCGTCGATCACGGAGACGTCAAGGTCGGCATAGGCGGTCATCGCCAGCGTCCGCGGGATTGGGGTGGCGGTCATGATCAGCTGGTGGGGCTGGCTGGTGCCGTCCGCGCCCTTGTCCCGCAGCGCCAGGCGCTGGTGCACGCCGAAGCGGTGCTGCTCGTCGATGATCACCAGCCCCAGGGCACGGAACGCGACCTCCGACTGGAACAGGGCGTGGGTGCCCACGGCGACCCGCGTGGTGCCGTCGGCCAGCGCCGCCAGGGCGTCCCGCCGGGCCCGCCCGGACAGTCGCCCGGAGACATAGTCCACGCTCACGCCGAGGGGGACCAGCCAGTCACGGAAGGCACGGAAATGCTGCTCGGCCAGGAGTTCCGTGGGCGCCATCACCGCCGCCTGGCAGCCCGCCTCGACCCCGGCGAGTGCGGCGAGCGCGGCGACCACCGTCTTGCCCGAGCCGACATCGCCCTGGACCAGCCGCAGCATGGCCTGCGGCTCGGCGAGATTCGCCAGCACCTCGGCCAGGACCCGTTCCTGGGCCTCCGTGAGCGCGAACGGCAGGGCCTGCCGCAGGGCCTCGCGCAGCCCACCGTCGCCGGTGAGCCGCGGCGCCGGCAGGCTCCGGCGATGGGCCTCGCGCAGGCGCAGGAGGCTGAGGCGATGGGCCAGCAGCTCCTCGAAGGCGAGCCGGCGCACCGCGGGGTGGCGGCCGTCGAGCAGGGCCTCGACCGACGTGTCCGGCGGCGGCCGGTGGATGATGGCCAGCGCCTCGTCCAGGGGCGGCAGCGACAGCGCCTCGCGCAGCCGATCCGGCAGCAGCTCGGGCAGCGCCCGCGCCCCGGTATCCAGGGCGTGGGCCACGATCCGGCGCAGCGTCGGCTGGGTGACACCCTCCGTGGTCGGGTAGACGGGGGTGAGACCGTCATCCACCGGCGCCGGGGCGTCGCCGGTGATCACCTCCCATTC
>NZ_WNXE01000214.1:0-3601 GCF_010993615.1 Arhodomonas sp. KWT
TCGATGCCGCGGCGCCGGCCCTCGCGGACCAGCGCGGGGCGCGGGACGATCACGGTCAGCGTCAGGCCCAGCGTGTCCAGGCCGTCAGTCATGCGCGCGAAGAAGCCGAGGCGCTGGACGTTGTCGGCCATTGCAACGACGTGCGGCATAGGGTGCGGAGCCTGCGTGACGAGGTCGCGGCGATTGTACGTCGTGGCGCCTGCGGCGGCCACCGTCGGCCACCGTCGGCGCCGGTTCAGCCCGGCGGCGTGTCGTCGAGGATGAACCGGTCGGCGTCGTCCAGCGCCGGGAAGCGCCGGCGGAAGCGCTGCAGCCGCTCCGGGTCGAGGGTCGCGCTGGTCACGGCCTCCTCGTCGCGGCCCGCGTCCGCCAGCGGCTCGCCCAGCCAGTCGAGGGCCACGCTCTCGCCGGCATAGTGCCGGCCGTTGCCGTCTGCACCGACGCGGTTGACGCCGATCACCGGTGCGAGGTTCTCGATGGCCCGCGCGGGCAGCAGGCGCTGCCAGCTGGTGCGTCGCACCGCCGGCCAGTTGGCCACGTAAATAAGGAGGTCGTAGTCGCCGCGGTTGCGGCTGAACACCGGAAAGCGCAGGTCGTAGCAGACCAGCGGGCAGACCCGCCAGTCGCCGAGCTCGACGATCAGCCGCTCCCGGCCCGGGCTGTAGTGCTCGTGCTCGCCGGCCATGCGGAAACCGTGGCGTTTGTCGTAGTGGCGGACGCCGCCGTCCGGGCCGACCCAGTACAGGCGGTTGAAGTAGTGCGTCCCCTCGCGGATCGCGAGGCTACCGGTGACCACCGCGCCGAGGTGCCGGGCCTGCGCGCGCATCCACGCCAGCGAGTCGCCGTCGGCGGGCTCGGCGTCGCGTTCCGGGTTCATGGTGAAGCCGGTGGCAAACATCTCCGGGAGCACGACCAGGTCCGTGGTCCCGGCGAGCGGGGCGGTCAGCCGCTCCAGCGTGGCCCGGTTCGCCGCCGGCTCGCGGTCGGCGAGGGCGGGCTGGACCAGCGAGACCCTCAGAGCCTGCATAGCCGTTCCCCGGCCATGTCCAGGGTGGCATCCTGCTTGGCGAAGCACAGCCGCACCTGGCGCAGGTCCGACGGCGGATCGGCGTAGAACGGCGACAGCGGGATCGCCGCGACCCCCGCGTCGCGGATCAGCCGCTCGCAGAAGTCCGTGTCCGGCTCGTCGCTCACCGCGGAGTAGTCGACCAGCTGGAAATACGTGCCTGACCCCGGAGTCGTGGCGAGGCGGCTGTCCGCCAGCCAGCCGAGCAGCCGGTCGCGCTTGTCGCGGTAGAACGCCGCGAGCTCGTCGGCGTGGTGAGGCGCCGCCTGCATGTAGGCCGCGAAGGCCGCCTGGCTCGGGGTATGGGTGGCGAAGGTCACGAACTGGTGGACCTTGCGGAACTCCGTGGTGAGCGCCGGCGGGGCGATGCAGTAGCCGACCTTCCAGCCGGTGCAGTGGTAGGTCTTGCCGAACGAGGAGACCACGAATGCCCGTTCGGCGAGACCCGGTACGCCGAGGGCGCTGACGTGGCCCTCGTCGGTGAAGGCGATGTGCTCGTAGACCTCGTCGCTCAGGACCATGGTGTCGCCGTCCGCCAGCAGCGCGGCGATTGCCTCCAGGTCGGTTCGGGGCCAGACCGCGCCGGTGGGATTGTGGGGGCTGTTGAGAATGACCAGCCGGGTACGCGGGCCGATCGCCTCCCGTAGCGCGTCGATGTCCGGCCGGAAATCGTCGCGGCGCAGGGAGACCGGCACCACCCGGCCGCCGGCCAGTGTGACCGCGGGACCGTAGGCGTCGTAGGCGGGGGTGAGCACCACCACCTCGTCGCCGGGGCGGACCACCGCCTGGATCGCGTCGAACAGGGCCTCGGTGGCGCCGGAGGTCACGGTGATTTCCCGGTCCGGGTCCGGGCGCACCCCCTGGGCGGTGGCCAGACGCTCGGCGACTGCCTCGCGCAGGGCGGGCAGGCCGTGGAGCGGCGCGTACTGGTTGCGGCCGTCGCGCATGGCCTCGTCCATGGCATGGGTCAGGCCCGGCGGGGGCGGGAAATCGGGGAAGCCCTGGGCGAGGTTGATGGCGCCCGCCTCGGCGGCGCGTGCGGACATCACGGCGAAGATGGTGGTCCCGACGTCCGGGAGCTTGCTCGGTGGCGGCGTGAACACGGTGGCGTCTCCCTGGTGATGGCGGTGGCGGCGGCTCAGCCGCCGGTGTCGTCCCGTGCGGCGGGCAGGGTGTCGGCGACGAAGCGGGTCAGCCGGGTGAGCCATTCCCGGGTGGCACGGCCCGCGGCCTCCGCGGCGGGGACCGGTCCCGCCGCCTCCGCGATCCGGGTCACGGAGAACTGCCGGCTCGCGAGGATTCGTCCCCCCTCGAGCAGGCGTGCACGCACGCCCAGGCGGGCACTGCCGGGCATGCCGTCGCGGTAGTCCTGCTCCAGGTACAGCAGCTCGAGCTGCAGGCGGTAGTCCGCGCTCACGCTGGCGGGGCCGGCCACCACGGCGTGGAACAGGCCGGCGCCGGCGAGGGCGTCGGTGGCGGCGTCGGCAAGCAGTGCCGCCGGCGGCTCCGCCCAGCGGGCGGTGGCGAAGTAGTCGAGGGTCTGCGGTTTCTCCCGGTAGACCACGCCGGTGTCGCGGTAGCCGGCCCGGGCCTCCGCGGGCTCGACCAGCAGCACGCCGTGGGGACCTGATTCCGCGGGCACCAGCATCGCGGGCTCGACCAGCTGGAGGGTCCGGGGCGGCGGCGTCTGCGGGCGCTGCACCACGCTACAGCCCGAGACCATGAGGGCGGCGAGGCAGGCGGCGGCGACGGTGCGCAGGGTGGCGGGCATGATGTGCTTTACTCCTCACCGGGGCCGGGTTCGGGCCGCTGGCGGCCGTAGAGGACCTGCTGGGGGTCTTCAGAGAGATTGTCCACGAGCCGGCCCATGCGCCGGGAGAGCTCGCGCAGCTCGCCGGTCAGCGCATCCACCCGTGGCAGCGTGGTCTCGCTGAGCCGGCGCATGCCGTTCTCGCCGGTGTTGCCGAGCTCGGCGATCTCCTCGCTGGTGCGTGACAGCGACTCGGCGGTGCGCTGGATGGCGTGGGCGGCGCCCTCCACGGCCTCGAAGGCCGGGCCGATACGTTCGGCGCCGGTGTTGACGCGCTCCAGCAGGCGCTCGCTGTCGGCGATGATCCTGTCGAGCCGCTCGCTGTTGGCGGCGAGGTGCTCGGAGACCGTCGCCAGGTTCTCCAGGCTGCGGTCCACGGCCTCGCGGTTGTCCCGGGAGAGCAGTTCCCCGACCCGCTGGCTGAGGGTGTCGAGGGTGTCCAGGCCCTGGGTGACGGCCGTGTCCAGGCGCATGAGCAGGGACTTGTGATAGGGGATGACGGGATAGCGTTCCCCGGCCTCCGCCTCCAGCGGCGGGTTGCCCGGATCGCCGCCGGCGAGGTCGAGGTAGGCGATGCCGGTGAGCCCGCGCATCTTCAGCGTGGCGGCGATCCCCTCGCGCACCGGCAGGTCCGAGCGCAGGGCGATGATGGCGTGCACCCGCTCCGGGTGCTCGGGATCGATGTCGAGGGCGTGCACCTGACCGACATCCACGCCCCGGTAGGT
>NZ_WNXE01000215.1:0-3588 GCF_010993615.1 Arhodomonas sp. KWT
CGCGCTGGCCGGCGGTGCGGTCACCGTGCCCCTGGCAACGGGTCTGCCGGAGCACACGCGCCAGGCCGCCTGACGGGCAACGGCGCCGCGTCGCGGGTACGTACACATCACCGGTAATCGCCGGCCGCCTTCGGGTAGCCGGCCCACCGCTGCGGGCACCCGCGCAGGCCGTGCACCACGCTCCCCCTTCACCGGGCCGTGACACCAGGCGCACGGGCCACGATGATGGGGCCTCAGGGGTCAATCGGAGCCAGTTCTATGCCGCCGGGGCGCCTGCGTCACGGCCTCGCCGCCGTGCTCCTGTGCATAGCCACCGTCAGCAGCGCCGTCGAGACGTTCGCCGTCGACGTCGGCCGCGCGGCCGTGGGCGGCGCCGTCGTCCACGGGATACGGCTGAGCTACGGGCTCGGCGACGGCGCCCTGACCGTGAACATCGACCGCCTCGACCTGCCCGGCGACCAGCCACCGGTCAGGGACGTGCGGATCGACTGTCCGGCGGCACGGCTGGCCCCGGACCGCGTCACCTGCGCCGACGCCCGGTTGAGCGCGAGCTGGGCACCGGTCGGCACTGTCGCCGCCGATGCGGCGGCCACCTGGCGCCGGGACACCGGTACACTGGACGTCACCCTGCCCTCGCTCCCGGTCGGCGGCTCCGGCCTCCGGGTCGCCGCACACTACGGCCCGGGCGGCTGGCGGGTGAACGCCCAGGGCAACGGCCTGGCGCCGGGCGCCATTCTCGCCCTCGCCGGCGATGCGGTTCGTGGCTGGCAGGCCGGCGGCGGCACCGTCTCGGTCAACGCCACGTTCTCCGGCGACGCCGCCGGTGTACTGCGCACCGCCGGCGAGATCGTGCTGGAAGGGCTGTCAGGCGGCAGCGCGAGCGGCCTGCAGGCCGCCGAGGGCGTAACGGGCCGCCTGTCCTGGGCGGCACGCGGCGGCGACGGCGACTGGTTCGGCCAGACGGAGGCGGCGCTCGACGGCGGGCAGGTCTACAGCGACCCGGTCTTCGTGGACCTCGCCGCACACCCACTGACCCTGCGGACCGACCTCACGGTCCCCGAGACGCTCGACAGCGTCCATCTCTCCCGGCTGCGCGTGGATCAGCCCGGCCTCGTCAGCGGTCAGGGCACCCTTACCTGGGCGAGCGGCCGGGGCATCGTCGCCGCGGACGTCACGCCGTTGACCTTGAGCCTGCCGGCGGCCTACGCCACATATGCACGCCCGTTCCTCACCGGCGGCGGCTTCCCCGAGGTGGCCGGCGACGGCAACGCCACGCTTCGCGCGGCGTTCGCCGACGGGGTACTCCGGAGCGTGAACCTGCGCCTCTCCGGCGTCGGGCTCGACGGTGCCGACTACCGGCTCAACGGCCTCGACGCCCGGCTGGATTGGCGGGCCGGCGACCTCGACGCGCCTGCGGCGAGCCGCCTGAGCGTGCAGGGGGGCAGCCTCCACGGCGTCCCGGTCGGGGCGTTCGACGCACGGGCCCTGCTCCACGGCGATGGCGGCAGGCTCCTTGCGCCCCTGCGCGTCCCCATCGCGGACGGCGCGCTGGCGGTGGAGCGGCTCGCGCTATCCGGGCTCGCCGGCGATAACCCCGCCGCCGCCCTGGACGCGCGGGTGACCCCCATCAGCCTCGGCCCGGTGACCCAGGCCCTGGGCTGGCCGCGGTTCGGCGGCACCCTCTCCGGCGAGCTGCCGACCCTGCGCTACGCCAACGGCACCGCGAGCGTCGCCGGGACCCTGCGCATCGAGGCCTTCAAGGGCCTCATCCGCCTCCAGGACCTGGTACTCTCCGACCCCTTCGGTGTGGCCCCCCGGCTTACCGGGGAGCTAACGGCGCAGGGCCTCGACCTGGAGACGCTGACGACGGCGTTCGAGTTCGGCCGCATCACCGGCACGCTGGAGGGCCGCGTCACCGGGCTGCGCCTGGTGGGCTGGCAGCCCGCCGCCTTCGACGCCTGGTTCCACACGCCGGTGGACGACCCGGTACCCCACCGGATCAGCCAGCGGGCGATCGAGGCCCTGTCAAGCATCGGCGGCAGCGGCGCGGCCGGGGCCCTGTCCCGCGGCCTGCTCAGCGTGTTCGACGCCTTCGGCTACGCCCGCCTCGGGCTCGGCTGCCGCCTCTCGGGCGATGTATGCCTGATGCGGGGCGTCGGCCCGGCGGAGAACGGCTACTACATCGTCGAGGGCGCGAGCGTCCCCCGCGTGGACGTGATCGGGCACGTCGACCGGGTCAGCTGGTCGACGTTCATCCGCCAGCTCGCAGGCGTCACCGCCGGCGGCGCACCGGTGGTAGAGTAGACCCGACGCCACGACGACGAAGGAGACCCGCCGTGACCGCGATCAAGCGCCTGGGCCTCGTGCCGCTGTTCATGCTGCTCGCCGCCTGTGTGACCATCAATGTGTACTTCCCGGCGGTCGCCGCGGAGAAGGCCGCCGACCGCATCATCAAGGACGTCTGGGGCCCGGAGGACGGTGCCCCGCCGACGCGCGAGCAGGCCCCGGAGGGGGACGACACCCAGGGGCGAGCCCCCGGAGCGGAACGTCCCCTGGCGATACGCCTGCTCGACACGCTGATCACCCCCGCCCACGCCCAGGAACCACGCATCGACATCTCCTCACCCGCGGTCAAGCGCCTGACCGCGAGCATGGAGAAGCGCTTCTCCCGGCTGCGTCCCTACTACGAGTCCGGTGCCGTCGGGCTCACCCGGGACGCCCTGGTCGCGGTGCGTGACCTCAACAGTGTGCCGCTCGCCGAGCGGGGCAGCGTCCGCCAGCTCGTCTCCGCGGAGAACGCGGACCGCAACGCCCTGTACCGTGAAATCGCTGTGGCCAACGATCACCCCGAATGGGAGCAGCGCATCCGCGGGGTCTTCGCGGAGCGCTGGGTGCGCAACGCCCGGGACGGCTGGTACTACCAGAACGACGGCGGCAAGTGGGTCCGCAAATGACCCGCCGACGGCCCTGCTGACGGGCCCGCCTCCCCGAGCCGCCGCCGACGCCCGTGCCCGATGCACGGGCGTTTTCCTTTCGGCACCCCGGTCTGCTATGGTGCATTGGTCAGACCAATGGAGGAGAGGTCATGGCAGCGCCGTCCCGTTACCGTGACGAAGACACCCGTTTCTCCGTCGACCGCGACGACCTGATCACGCGGCTCTCGGCCATACTCCCCGGCGAGGGACTGATTGTCCACGAGGCGGGCCTGCGCGCCTACGAGTGCGACGGCCTGTCCGCCTATCGCCAGCTGCCGCTGGTGGTGGCCGTGCCCGAGACCGTCGAGCAGGTTCAGGCCGTGCTCCGGCTGGCCAGCGAGTGGGACGTCCCCGTGGTCGCCCGGGGCTCCGGCACCAGCCTCTCCGGCGGCGCCCTGCCCCATCCGCAGGGCATCCTGCTGTCGCTGGGCAAGTTCAACCGCATCCTGTCAGTGGACGCACAACGGCGCATCGCGCGGGTCCAGCCCGGCGTGCGCAACCTTGCGATCTCCGAGGCCGCCGCCCCCCACGGGCTCTACTATGCACCGGATCCCTCCTCCCAGATCGCCTGCTCCATCGGCGGCAACGTCTCCGAGAACGCCGGCGGCGTGCA
>NZ_WNXE01000216.1:0-3550 GCF_010993615.1 Arhodomonas sp. KWT
GGCTGGCCGAGGACGATCTGCTTCGTGACGAGTTTTCCGGGGCCGCCCCCGGCAGCCGGCTGTTCACGAGCGCCAGGGAGGCCGGTACGCAGCGGATTCTGGAGGCACTCTGGCCGTATCCGGCGGCCATTTCCGTGTTGCCGGGGCTGCCGAGCGTGCCTGCACGGACCTGACCGGCGCCATATCCAGCGGTGACGGCCCGCGCGGGGCCGCTTGCGCGATCGCGAGGGCCGACGGCAGCCGGCCGTGAATGGCCGGCCCCGGTCCCCCGCGGTCTATCCGCCCGCCGGGTTGTCCGCCTGGGCCTCCCGCTCGAAGACGTAGTCCAGCCACTGGCCGGTGAGGCGGTCGGTGAGGCGGTTCTGCTGCTGCCGCGCGGAGAGGTTGTCGATGTCGATCCACGACAGCGGCTGGTCCTGGCCGGCGCAGGTGAATACCGGGCGGGTGCGCTCGCCGGTATCCGGGTCGATCTGCCACTGCAGGCACTGGGCGCACACGCCCTTCATCATGCACTGCATGGGCGAGCCGACGGTGCCGAAGGCCTCCACACCGGGGGCGAAATAGCTGCGCAGCTCGCCCTTGAGTGCGGCCTGGAAGCCCTTGAGCAGTCCGGTCCCGCCCATGACCATAACCCGGTCCACGTCCGACAGCGGGATGCCGTCGGCGGGGCCGACCTCGCCGTCGCCGTAGCGGCGGACGAGGTCGAGCATGTCCGTGGCGACGAGGCTGGTGTCCTGCGGCCGGCGGGCCTCGATGGTGGGCTCGCCGGCGGTGCACCAGAGGATCTGGTCCGCGCCGCCCTCCAGCTCGTCCTGGTGGTCCACGTCGCCGGCCCTGCCGAAGGCGGCGACGTAGAGCACGCGGTTGCCCGCGGCACGCAGGGCGGCGCCGATGTCGAGCATCACCGCCGCGCCCCAGCGCCCGGCGACGACCATGATGGTCTTGCCGGTGGGCATGTCCGTGGGCGCGCCGGTGGGGCCCATGAGTACCAGCGGGTCGCCGGGCTGGAGCCGGCCGACGAGCCGCGGGCCGGCGCCCCACTGGAGGATCATCAGCCGGATGCAGTCGCCGTCGACGCCGGTGCCGCTGACCGTGAGCAGCGGGACCTGGAGTCGTGTGCCCTCGACCACCGGGCTGGTACTCTCGAAGGTCTGCAGCCGGAAGAACTGGCCGGCGCGGAAGTTCCGTGCGGCGAGGGGGGCACGTACCCAGACCTCGGTCATCGCCGGATTCTCGCGGTTGACCGAGACCACCCGGGCGCTGAACTGCTCGTCCATCTCGGCAAGGAAGCCCGCGGCGCTGGCGTCCGAGGCCTGCGGTTTGGACTGCACCGAGCGCAGGATCTGCGGATAGCTGCGCTTGGCGGAGGCGATGGCCTTGACCACGCTGCCATTGAATGCCGGGTGGGTGTCGCCGATGAAGCTCACCCGGTGGCCGTCCTCGTCATAGGAGGTGAACGGCCCGAACTCCGGGGACTTGCAGTGATCGGCGTCCTCCACGGGCTGGAGCTCCTCGCGCCGGGCGATGTGCGGGAGGAAGTGGTTGCCGTTGAGCGCGAAGGTGCGCGGGTACTCGCGCTCGTAGATGGTGTTGGGCACCGTGCCCGCGGCGACGAAGATCGAGCGGGCGTCCAGCGTCACCTCCTCGCGGGTGGCGAGCCAGCGCCCCTCGACGCGCTGCATGCGCCGGCAGACCAGCGACTTCACGTGGTCGTACCGGTCCACGTCCGCGTACAGCGGCTCCAGGCCCTCCGCGTAGAAGAGCCCCTCCTCCATGGCCTTGGTGAGCTCCTCGTGGTTGCGCGTGTACGCCGGCGAGGCGTTCATACCCTTGCGGTAGGCGATGGTCACGCCGCCCCACTCACGCAGCAGCGGCGCGAAGTCCGGCGCCTCGCCGGCGGCCGCGGCGCGCTCGCGCTCGGCGCGCACCGCCCGGCCGTGGGCAAGGAATTCGGCGAGGGTCTCGCGGTCCTCGTCGTTGAGCGAGGCGGTCACGGCCTCCTCGCCACGGGCGGCGGTGAGGGTCTCGTAGCGGTGGAGGACCTTCTCCACCTGCTTGATGTAGTAGGCCTGCACCTCAGTGGCGGTGTCGACGCCGGTGAGTCCGCCGCCGATCACCACCGCGGGCAGCCGTACCTGGAGGTTGGCGAGGCTGGAGTCTTTGCCTGCGCCGGTGAGCTGCAGCGCCATGAGGAAGTCGTTCGCCTGGCGCATGCCGCGGGCGAGGCTGTTGCCCATGTGCAGGACCCGCGGCAGACCGGCGCCGGTGGCGATGGTGACGTGGTCGAACCCGAGCCGCCAGGCGTCCTCAAGGGTGACGGTGCCGCCCAGGCGCACGCCGCCGTGGACGCTGAAGTTCGGCCGCCGGGCCAGGGTCAGGTAGATGAGCTTGAGGAAGTTCTTGTCCCAGCGCACGGTGATGCCGTACTCGGCGACGCCGCCGAAGCCCATCAGGATGCGCTCGTCGAGGTCCTCCACCAGGTCGGACCAGCGTTCCACCGGCTCCTCCAGCAGCGCCCGAGGCAGGGGCTCGATCTTGAGCCCGTCCACGCCCACCACGGTGCAGCCCGCCTGGGTGAGGTGATGCGCCATGGTGAAGCCCGCCGGGCCCATGCCGGCCACCAGCACCCGGCGGCCGTTGTCCGCCGCCGGCAGGAACTGCTCGGCGCGCAGGGGGTTCCAGCGGGTGAACAGGTGGTAGAGCTCCACGCCCCAGGGCAGGTCGAGGACGTCGGTGAGGCAGCGCGTCTCGATCTGCGGGATATCCACCGGGTCCTGCTTCTGGTAGATACAGGCCTTCATGCAGTCGTTGCAGATGCGGTGGCCGGTGGCGGGGATCATGGGGTTGTCCACCATGGCCACGGCCAGCGCGGCGAGGGTGTGTCCGTCGCGCTTGAAGGAGTGCATCTCGGAGATCTTCTCCTCGACCGGGCAGCCGGTGAGGGTGTTGCCGAGCGGGTCCTCCTTGAGGCCGAGCTCCGGGGAGCCCTTCTTCTCCGGGAAGCCCTTGGAGCAGAAGTCGCCGTCGTGCTCGTGGCAGTAGATGCAGTAGTGCACCTCGCCCTGAACGGCGCGGGCGCTGGCGCGGCCGTCCGTGAGCCCGAAGCCGTCGCGGCGGCGCTTGTGGCCCTCGCCGGCCTCGCGGCGTGCGACGCCGTCGCCGGTCTCCTGCAGCGGCACCAGTGCGGTGTGGTCGACGCGCTGGGGCAGCCGGAAGCTGGTCCAGCCGGCGACGGTGCGGGCGGCCTCCGGCTCCTTGCGTGCGAGCTTGCACCAGGCGGTGACGCGCTCGATGGCCTCGGCGTTGGCGTCGCTGTCGGCCAGCAGGCCCATCGCGTAGGTGGCGACGCGGTGCTCGCGGTCGCCGTCGTGGCCGCCGGTGCGCTCCTCGAGCCAGGCGTCCAGCTCTGCGAAGGACGTCTCCACCGGGCGGCGGTGCTTCTTCACCCGGCGCTGGACGAACTCCTGCTTGAAGCCCATGACCACGTCGTGGGAGAGGGTGGCGGCACGGGCGCGATCCAGCGCGGCGCCGATGTCGAAGAGCTCGCCGA
>NZ_WNXE01000217.1:0-3548 GCF_010993615.1 Arhodomonas sp. KWT
CGTCGGTGACGCTGCCGGGCCACAGCGATTCCACTACCGAGGGGGCGGCGATCCGGTGATGCCACGATTGCGGCAGCTCGTCCGCGCCGAGCCGGGCCTCCAGGAGGTGATGGCTCGGCGGCCGGTAGACGTCGTGCCGGAGGTCCTCCTCGCGGGACCAGATGACCTTGACCGGGGCTCCCACGGTGCGGCTCAGCGCCACCGCCTCGGTGACGTAGTCCTGCTCCAGTCGGCGCCCGAAGCCACCGCCGATCAGTGTGCCGTGCACGCTGACGTCGTTCCCGGTGGCGAGCCCCAGGCGACCTGCCACGCGGGCGAGAAGGGCGCCGGGACCCTCGCCCCGCGCCGCGGCGAGGGCAGCGTCCCGGGCGCGGCTGCGGGACTGGGTACCCGTCCAGACCTCGATCCCGTCGTCGCCCGCTGCGGCGGTGGCGTTGGGCGGCTCGAGGCAGGCATGGGCCTGCAGTGGGACCCGGTAACGTGCGCTCACGAGGGCGTCGCCGGCGACGTTCCCGCCGTCCGCCTCTCCGCGCTGCCAGGCGGTGGGCATGTCCCCGTCCAGCGCCTCTTCCAGGATGGCGGCGATCGCCGTGTCGTCCGGCAGGCCGGCCGGTGGCCATTCCGGGGCCAGAGCGTCGAGGCCCTGCCTGGCTTCCCAGTAGCCGTCGGCGACGACGGCGACGGCACCGCCGGGCAGGGTGAGGACATCTTGAACCCCCGCGACAGCGCGGGCGGCCCGGGTGTCCATCCGGACGGGTTCCCCGCCGGGGACCGGCGGATGGGCGACACTCGCGACCAGGGCGCCGCGACGGTTGATGTCGATGCCGAACACCGCGGTCCCGGTGAGCTTCTCGGGGACATCCCGCCGGGGCGGGGAGTGGCCGATCCAGCGCCATTCCCCCGGTTCGGTGAGCGCGACCTCGGCGGGCGGTTCGAGCCGGGCCGCGTCGAGCGCGAGGGCGCCGTAGGCCAGGCTGCGGCCGCTGGGGTCATGATGGACGTGGCCGTCCGCGGCGCGGCAGTCGGCGTCGTCGACGCCCCAGCGGGCGGCGGCGGCGGTGATCAGCAGCGCCCGTGCCGTGGCCGCGCTCCGGCGGAGCACGGGCCACGCCTCGCGGATGCTGGTGCTGCCGCCGGTGGTCTGCTCGCCGTAGACGGGGGTGAGGGGCGCGGGCGCGAGCTCGATGGTGTCCGGCGCGACGGCGAGCTCCTCGGCGACAAGCAGGGGCAGTGACGTGGTCACGCCCTGGCCCATCTCGGCCTCGGTGAGGCGCAGCACGATGCGGCCGTCGGTGCGGATCTCCACCCAGGCGTCGGCGTAGCCGGTGTCGCTCATGGCGCCGTTTCCCGCGGTGGTATCCCGTGAGCCGGCCAGGCGGGCGGCCACATACAGGCCGGCGCCGGCGGCGAGGGCGCCGACGATCAGGCGGCGGCGCGTGGGGCTGAACTTCCCCTCAGCCATTGCGTCCGCCGGTGAGCGCGGCAAGCGCCCGGCGTGCCCGCTGGTAGGTGCCGCAGCGGCAGAGCACCCGGTCCATGGCCGCCTCGGTCTGCGTGGGACTGGGCCGCGGGGTGGTCCGCAGCAGTGCGGTGGCGGCGATCACCTGGCCGGGCTGGCAGTAGCCGCACTGTGGGACCTGGGCCTCGCGCCAGGCGGCGATGACCGGGTCGTCCCCGGCGGCGAGGCCCTCGATGGTGGTGACGGCGGCACCGTCCAGGCTGTCCATGGGGGTGCGGCAGGCGGGCACCGCGGCGTCGCCGACCAGTACCAGGCACGCACCGCAGAGGGCGACGCCGCAGCCGAATTTCGTCCCGGTGAGGCCGAGGTCCTCGCGCAGGTACCACAGCAGCGGACGCTCCGGCGGGCCGTCGTAGCGCCGGGCGACGCCGTTCACTTCGAGGTCGATGGCCATGGCCGCGCCGCCTCCCTGTGCCTTGCCTCGGCCGGCGGGCGCGACGCGGTACGGCGTCAGCCCGGGGGGCCGTAGTCGATATGATAGACCGCGCCGCGGTAGTCGTCGGAGACCAGCAGGGCGCCGCTCGGCAGGACCAGGACGTCCACCGGTCGGCCCCAGATCTCTCCGCTGTCCGTCAGCCAGCCGGTGACGAACGGCCGGTAGGCGTCGCCGGTCCCGGCCAGCGCCGCCTCGGGGTCGACTCGCATGAGGCGGTAACCGATGCGCTCGCTGCGGTTCCAGGAGCCGTGCTCGGCGATGAGGATGTCGCCGCGGTAGTCGGCGGGAAAGGCGTCACCGTCATAGAAGCGCATGCCCAGCGCCGCGACGTGGGGGCCGAGGCGTTGCACCGGCGGGACGTAGCGGGCACACGCGTCCGGCGAACCGTATTCCGGATCGGGGATGTCGCCGCCGTGGCAGTACGGGAAGCCGAAGTGCGTGCGCTCGCCGGTGAGGCGGTTGAGCTCGTCCGGCGGGCGGTTGTCGCCGAGCATGTCGCGGCCGTTGTCGGTGAACCAGAGGGTGCCGGTCTGCGGTGACCAGTCGAAGCCGACGGTGTTGCGCACGCCCCGGGCGATCACCGTGTGTTTGCCGTTGTCCGGGTCGACGCGCCAGATCTCGCCGTAGCGCTCACAGACGTTGCAGGGCGCGCCCAGGCCCACGTAGAGCGCACCGTCCGGCCCGGCGGCCAGGTAGCGCCAGCCGTGGTGATCGTAGCGGGGCAGTCGGGCCACGGTCTGCGGCGCGGGCGGGTCATCGAGCCGTGACTCGATCGCCGGCAGGCGGGCGATGCGGTCGGTGAAGGCGACGTAGAGGTCGCCGTCGAGGAACGCCACCCCGTTGGGAGAGTCCGGCGAGCCCTCGATGAGCAGGTGGCGGTGGTCGGTGCGCCCGTCGCCGTCCGTGTCGCGCAGCGCGTAGACGTTCCCGGCGCCGCGGGAGCCGACGAATACCGTGCCCTGTGCCCCCAGCGCAAGACTGCGGGCGCCGGGCACGTCGGCACTGTAGACGCCGGCGGTGAAGCCCTCCGGGAGGTCCAGCCGGGCGAGGCCGTGCTCGGTCGCGCTACGGCAGGATTGAGCCGCCGCGGCGACTACCACGAGGGCCACGGCGCGAAGGAGATGGTGTGGCATGTCGCCCTCCTTGTCGCTCGGCTTACGGCCGGGGGTTGACGCTATGCGTCCAGTATGTAGAATTTCGCGACCTGTCGCGATGATTCCGCCCAGGCGGGTCGGGCGGCAGGGAATGACAATTTGGAGGGATACCCAAGCGGTCAACGGGGGCAGACTGTAAATCTGCTGGCTCAGCCTTCGGAGGTTCGAATCCTCCTCCCTCCACCAGACAATCTGGCGCGGGATGCAGCGGGTTCCAGGCGGGTGTAGTTCAATGGTAGAACCTCAGCCTTCCAAGCTGATGATGTGGGTTCGATTCCCATCACCCGCTCCAGTGTTCGGTCCCGCGACAGGACGATTCGGTTGTCATGCCCATGTAGCTCAGGGGTAGAGCACACCCTTGGTAAGGGTGAGGTCGGCGGTTCAAATCCGCCCATGGGCTCCATCTACCGAGCTTTCCGTAGTCCGTAGAGAGCCCCCT
>NZ_WNXE01000218.1:0-3546 GCF_010993615.1 Arhodomonas sp. KWT
GGCAACCGGCTTTCGATGGACGAGACGACCCTGGACGGGCTGCAGATCGACCTTCCGGCCCCGCCGGCGGACGGGGGGGACGGCGGCGGGACGTCGGCGGGCGGGGCGGGGCCGGCGTTCCCGCCGGAGGACTTCCGGCTGTCCCTCCCGGACGCGGTGCCGCTGCCGCTGATCGTCGAGCTCGCCGGCGTCACCATGCGCGACGCGACGATCCATCGCGGCGAGGCGGCGTATACCCTGTCGCGGCTGCATATTGCCGGTGCACTCTCCACCGAGCGGATCCGCCTGGAGGCGCTGTCGCTGCGTGCGCCGGCGGCGGACCTCGACGCCCACGGGGAGGTCGGGCTCGGTGGCGACTGGCCGGTGCAGCTGACCCTGGACGCCCGCAGCGGCCGCTATCCCGGCGGCGGGGATCAGACCCTGACGCTGACCGCCGGCGGCTCCCTCGCGGACCTCGACGTCACCGCCGATGCCGGCGGGCCGGTGAGCGCCCGTCTGGAGGCGCACACCGCGCTGTTCACGCCGGGGCTGCCGTCGCGGCTGCGGCTGCGGGCCGACGCCCTGGCCTGGCCGCTTACCGGAGAGCCGACCGTGCGTGCCGGCGGTGTGGACCTGCAGGCGGACGGTGGTCTCAAGGGCTGGTCGCTCAGCCTTGACGCCGGAATCGATGGTCCGGGTATCCCGCAGGGGCAGTGGCGGCTCGCCGCGGAGGGTGACACCGCCCATGCGGCGATCCGCACGCTCACCGGCCGGGTGCTTGGCGGTACCGTCTCCGGGGACGGTCGGGTGGCCTGGGGGGACGGTCTGGACTGGCAGGCACGCATCGAGGCCGACGGTATCGCCGGCGACGCCACCGTGCCCCTGCCGGTACCCGTGAAGCGTCTGGCGCTGAACGCCGACGGAGACACCGGTTCGGCGCGTATCGAGCGGCTGGACGCGGCGCTGCTCGGCGGCAGCGTCTCCGCGAAGGGGCACGTGGCCTGGCGGGACCGGCTCGAGTGGCAGGCAGCGCTCACCGCCGAGGACCTGGACCCCGGACAGTACCGGCCGGGTCTGGATGGACGCCTCGGTGGCCGGGTCGCGACCACCGGCACGCTGCGCGGTAGCGATCTGAGCGTTGTCCTGGCGATCCCCGGCGTGGAGGGTCGGCTGCGCGGCTACCCGGTCTCGCTCCGCGGCCACGTCGCCCGTGCCCCCGGCGCCGGCTGGACCTTCGACGGCCTGCGCCTGCGCAGCGGTCCGGACGAGATCACCGTCGACGGCGGCCTGGCAGACGGCCGCTGGGACGCCCGGGCACGGCTCGATCTGCCCGAGCTGGCCGCCCTCTGGCCGGGGCTGACCGGTACGCTGAACGGCGACGTCCGCGTCGGCGGCGCGATGACCGCGCCGGACGTGACCGCCTCGCTGGACGGCACCGGCATCGCCTATCAGGACATCCGCGTGGACCGTCTCGCCGTGGAGGGCAGCGTCGCCGCGCTCATGACCCGCGCCAGCCGCCTGCGCGTGTCCGCCGGCGGCGTCGTCCGGGACGGGCAGGCACTCGGCGACGTCACCGCCGCCCTGGACGGCACGCGCGCACAGCACCAGCTGGTGGTAGACGTGGAAGGCGGCGGGCCGGTCACCGGCTCGCTGCGGCTCGACGGCGGACTGGCCGCCGACAGCGGCGACTGGAACGGCACCCTGACCGAGGCCACCGTCAGTGCCGGCCCGGAGCGCTGGACGCTCGTCGACCGGCCGGCGCTGCGCTGGCGTGCCGGCCCCGGCGAGCTCCATGTGGACGCCCACTGCTGGCGACGGGATCAGGGTCGGCTGTGCCTGACCGAACCGCTGGTCGCCGGCGCCGGCGGTGCCCGGGCCGACCTGCGAATCAGCGATCTCCCCCTGGCGGTACTCAAGCCGTGGCTGCCGGAGGGGCTGGCGTGGTCCGCCACCCTGGAGGCGGACGCCCGCGTGCGCTGGCAGGGCAGCGGCCTGCCCCGTGTGGAGGTCCGCGCGCGTACCGGTGTGGGCAGCATCACCGCCTCGCGGGCCGACACGGAGGAGCCGGTGACGCTGGACTACCGTTCGCTGACGGTGGATGCCGGCCTGGACGATGAGGGCGCGCGGCTGGAGCTGGCGCTCACCGCCGAGCAGCTCGGCTCGGTGAATATCCGGGCATCCACGGATCCGCGGGCGGCGCAGCCGGGCCTCGACGGGCGCGTGCGCATCGACGGCATCCGCCTCGGGCTGGTGCAGCCCTTCCTGCCGCAGCTGCGGCGCCTGGAGGGGACCGTGACCGTGGACGGCAGCCTCGGGGGACAGCTGCGCGCGCCCACCTTCGACGGCACCGTGCGCCTGCGCGACGGTGTGGTCGCCGTGCAGTCCCTGCCGATCCCGCTGGAGTCGGTGACGCTCTCGGCCCGGATCCAGGGGACCCGTGCGACCCTCAGTGGCGGCTTCAAGAGCGGCGAGGGCAGCGCCAGCCTCGGCGGCAGCATCTCCTGGGGCGACGGGCTGCACGCCAACGTCGCCGTCTCCGGCGAGGGGCTGGAGGTGGCCTATCCGCCGCTGGTGCGGGTGCGGGTGAGCCCGGCCATGACCATTACCTACGATGGCAGCGCGCTCAGCGTCAACGGCCGGCTGACAGTGCCCCAGGGCCGGATCACCCTGGAGGAACTGCCCGAGAACGCCGTCGCGGTCTCGGACGACGTGGTCATCGTCAATCGCGGCGACGAGGACGGCGAGACCGGGCAGAAGCAGGGTCTCAAGCTCTCGACCAACGTCTACCTCGTGCTCGGCGATGACGTCCGCTTCCAGGGCTTCGGCGTCGAGACCGGGCTGGCCGGTGCGCTGCAGCTGCGCCAGATCGGCACCAGCAGCGCCGAGGCCTTCGGAGAGATCAGTCTGGTCGACGGCACCTTCGAGCGTTACGGCCAGCGGCTGAAGATCCGCCAGGGGCGGTTCATCTTCTCCGGCCCCATCACCGAGCCGCAGATCGACCTGGAGGCGGTGCGCGACACCGGCGAGGTCATCGCCGGGCTGCGGGTGACGGGCCCGCCCTCGGCGCTGCAGGCGAGCGTGTTCTCCGAGCCGTCCATGCCGGAGGCGGACGCGCTGTCGTACCTCATCACCGGTCGCGGCCCGGGTGCCGGCACGCCCGGCGAGAACCAGCTCGTGACCCAGGCCGCGCTCGGGCTGGGCCTGATGGGCGGACGCGGCATCGGCAGCTCGCTGGCCGGCCAGCTCGGCGTGGAGGACTTCCAGCTGGAGACCGCGGGCAGTGGCCAGGACACGCAGGTGGCGGTGAGCGGCTATGTGGCACCGAACCTGCTGGTGCGCTACGGCGTCGGCGTGTTCTCCCCGGAGAACACCCTCACCCTGCGATACCAGCTCACCGAGCGGCTCTACCTGGAGGCGGTGAGCGGGATGGAGAGCGCCCTCGACCTGTTCTATTCCTTCGACTTCTGAGGGGGCGCCGGCCGGATCGTCCGGGGGGTGACGCCTTCGCCCGCTATTCAAGTGCCGGCCGCCGAGCGTGTGCGATATCTCCATCCACGGGCCGGGCAT
>NZ_WNXE01000219.1:0-3510 GCF_010993615.1 Arhodomonas sp. KWT
AGTCCGGCCTCGGTGCCCGGGATCTTGACCATGAGGTTATCGCGCTCGATGCGCTCGACCAGCCAGCACGCCTGCTCAATGCTGGCCTCGCTGTCGCCGGCGAGCAGTGGGGAAACCTCCATGCTGACGAAGCCGTCCCGCCCTTCCGTGGCCTCGTAGACGGGCAGGAGGATGTCGGCCGCGTCGCACACGTCCGCGATCGCGAGCTCGAAGAACAGGTCTTCCGCCCGGGCCTCGGGATGTCGCGCCAGCGCCGCGCGGAGCGCGCTGTCGTAGCGTGTGCCGTCGGCGATCGCCTGGTCGAAGATGGTCGGATTGGTGGTCACCCCGGTGACCGCGTCACGTTCGAGGTGGGCATGCAGGCCGCCGTCGTCGATGAGGCCGCGGTGGATGGTGTCCAGCCACACGCTCTGGCCGAGTCGTTGCAGGTGGTGCAGGGGGGTGTTGCTCATCCCGGTTTCCCTGTTGGTCGTGATCGTCGTCGCCCCGGGGCCGGCCGCGGTGCGGAATTGGCATATTGCCGGGTTTCCGCAAAGTTGCGGGCGGTCATGTTGTGTTACGCTCTAGCGCGTTCGCTTCCGGTGGCATGTATCGTCGGCCGGGGGCGCAGGTGCCGGAAACAGCGAGCCATCATGCGAAAGCCCGATCTGCTGACATCTCTGACGATTGCCGTTGCCGTGGCCTTTGCGGCCTCGGTGTTCGTCCCCTACCTCTGAGGCCCGCCAGCGCAACACGCCCGGGCCGTTGCCGCTAGAGGCGCACCGCGAGGACGTCGCAGGGCGCGCCGTGGAGTAGCGCGTTCGCCGTCGAGCCGAGCAGCAGTGCGAGGCCGTGGCGGCTGTGCGAGCCCACCACGATGAGATCCGCGCCGCATTCCTGCGCATGTTCGATGATCTCGCGCTTGGTCTGTCCGACCCGCACCTCCCGGTCGTCTTCGGCGACGCCCAGTTTCTCGCCGAGTTCGCGCAGACGGCGCTCGGCATTGGCGAGCAGTTCCTGCTCCACGTTCGCGGTGGGCGGGATCATGAGCTCGTTGCCGGGCTCCACCGGCATATTCTCCACCACGTGCAGCAGGCTCAGCCGGGCGCCGTAGCGCTCCGCCATATCCCGGGCGCGCAGACCCACACAGGCGCTGTCGTCCTGGAAATCCGCGGCGAGCAGAATGTGCTGATACCCCTCCATGCCATGGCCTCCCCGTCGGCATTCGGCATGGCCTCAGGGTAATGCACGCGCGCGCCGTGGAGAAGCGCTCCGTGTCCGCTTCAGTCCAGTCGCCGTGCGAGTGCGGCGAAGTCGTCGAGGCTCAGCGTTTCGGCGCGTGTCCGCGGGTCGACCCCGGCCCCGGCGATGGCGCCGGCGTCGAGCAGCCCGGACAGGGCATTGCGCAGGGTCTTGCGCCGGGCGGCGAAGGCCCGGGCCACCACGGTGGCGAGGCGTTCCTCGTCGGGCACGTCGACCGGCGGGGCGGCATGGGGCACCAGGCGCACGAAGGTCGAGGTGACCCGGGGTGCCGGCGTGAACGCCCCGGGCGGGACATCGAACAGCGGCTCCACCCGGCAGCGGTACTGGATCATCACCGACAGCCGGCCGTAGGTGCCGCCCCCCGGTGCCGCGGCCATGCGTTCGACGACCTCGCGCTGGAGCAGGAGGTGCAGGTCGGAGATGGGCGCGGCGCCGGCGGTGAGGTGGAAGAGCAGCGGCGTGGAGATGTTGTAGGGCAGGTTGCCGACGACGCGTATCGGACCCTCGCCCAGCGAGGCCGGATCGACGCGCAGGGCGTCGCCCTGAATGATGCGCAGCCGGCCGCTACCGGCGTCGAGGCGCTCCAGTCCGGCGATGAGGTCGCGGTCGAGCTCGATGACAGTGAGTGCCCCGGCGGCCTCCAGCAGCGGCCGGGTGAGTGCGCCCTGGCCGGGACCGATCTCCACGATGGCCTCGCCGGGCGTCGGCGCGATGGCGGCGATCATGCGCTCGATGTAGGCGCGCTCGTGGAGGAAATTCTGGCCGAAGCGCTTGCGGGGCCGGTGGCTCAACGGCCGCCCCCGGTGGCGAGGCGGGTGGCGAGCTCGATCGCGGCGCGGAGGCTGCCGTCCCGGGCCCGGCCGCTGCCGGCGAGGTCGAGGGCGGTGCCGTGATCGACGGAGGTGCGCACCACGGGCAGCCCGAGGGTGACGTTCACCGCCTCGCCGAAGCCCGCGTACTTGAGCACCGGCAGCCCCTGGTCGTGGTACATGGCAAGCACCGCGTCGGCGTGCTCCAGGTGCTCCGGGGTGAACAGGGTATCCGCGGGCAGCGGTCCGGTGAGTGCCATGCCCTCGCCGCGCAGGCGTTCGAGCACGGGCGCGACCACCTCGATCTCCTCGCGTCCCAGGTGGCCGCCCTCGCCGGCGTGGGGATTGACGCCGGCGACAAGGATCCGGGGCGCGGCGATGCCGAAGCGCCGGCGCAGCTCGTCCTCGAGCGTGCGTGTCACCCGCTCCAGGCGCCCGGCGGTGATCGCGTCGGCGACCTCGCGCAGGGGCAGGTGAGTGGTGACCAGCGCCACGCGGAGGTCGCCGGCGACGAGCATCATCACCGGCAGGTCGCCGCCGCTGTGGTGGGCGAGGTATTCCGTGTGCCCGCTGAAGGGCACGCCGGCCTCGTTGATCACGCCCTTGTGTACCGGAGCGGTGACCATGCCGGCGAAGCGCCCGTCGAGACAGCCGCCCAGGGCGGTGTCGAGCATGGCAAGCACGGCGGCGCCGTTGCCGGGGTCCAGCCGTCCCGGGGTCACCGCCGTGTGCATCGCGACCGCCTCGATCTCCAGACCGCGGTCCGGGGCCGGCGCGTCCGGGCGGTAGGGCACGAGCCCGATATCCAGTCCGAGCGTCCGGGCCCGTGCGGCGATCACCTCCGGATCGCCCACCAGCACCGGGCGGCAGCCCCCCGGCGGGTTCGCGGCGAGCATGGCGAGCAGGTCCGGGCCGATGCCCGCCGGCTCGCCCATGGTGACCGCCAGGGCGGGGGCGGTCACGAGTTGGCGGCCCCCGCCGGGTTGTCGAGGCGGTAGTCCACGTAGGCCTCCTCGCGGAGCTGTCGCAGCCACAGCTCGAGCTCCTCGTCCTCCTTGCGCTGGCGTAGCTGCTCGGCGGCCTGGTTGCGGCGGTAGGCCTCGGTGGTGTCCTTGCGCCGCTGTTCGACCAGCTGGATCAGGTGCCAGCCGTTGCGGGACTTGAACGGCCGGCTCACGCTGCCGGCCTGCATGCCCTCGACGGCGCGGCGGACGGCCGGCGGCATCTCCTGCGGGCCGAGCCAGCCCATGTCGCCGCCGTCGGCGGCGGTGGCCTTGTCATCGGAGTTCGCGCGGGCGAGTGCCTCGAACGAGGCGCCGCCCTCGATGCGCTGGCGCAGCGCCTGCAGCCGTTTGCGGGCGTCGCTGTCGGTGACGACCTCGTTGGTCTGGATCATGATGTGGCGGATATGGCTCTGGGTGACGACGTGCCGCTCGGCGGCGCGGCGGTCCTCCATCTT
>NZ_WNXE01000021.1:0-1427 GCF_010993615.1 Arhodomonas sp. KWT
CCGCTGGCCGCCCTGGGCTTCACCATACCCTTCATGCAGCTGGTGATCGGCACCCAGGTGGGCATCGGCATCGCCACCACCGCGCTGGTTTCGCGCGCGCTCGGCGGCGGCGAGCCCGAGCGCGCCCAGCGTCTGTGTGGACTGGTGGTGATGACCGGCAGCGCGATCGTGCTGGCGCTGGTGGTGATCCTGTGGTTCCTGCGCTCGTGGGCGGTGAGCCTGCTCGGCGCCGAACCCTCGCTGCTGCCGCTGATCGCCCGGTACTGGGCGCCGTGGCTCGCCAGTGCGTGGATGGGGGCGTTCCTGTACTTCGGTTACAGCGTGCTGCGCGCCCACGGCAACACCCGCCTGCCCGGACTGTGGATGGTCCTCACCAGCCTGATCAACCTGGTGCTGGACCCGCTGTTCATCTTCGTCTTCGACTGGGGTCTGCCCGGTGCCGCCTGGGCGACGCTCACCGCCTTCGGCGTCGGCGCGCTGGCGGTCTACCCCGCCCTGGCCCGTCGCCAGTGCCTGCGCCTGGACGTGCGCGTTCTGGGGGTGCTGCGGGCACTGGGCGGCATTGCCGCCATCAGCGGGCCGGCGATGCTCAGCCAGCTCATGCCACCGCTCTCGGCAATGCTCGCCACGCGGGTAATCGCCGGTTTCGGCGTGGACGCGGTCGGTGCCTGGGGCCTGGGTACTCGCATGGAGTTCTTTTCCATCGTGGTCGTGCTCGCGCTGACCATGTCCCTGCCGCCGCTGGTCGGGCGGCTGCGTGGTGCGGGCGATATCGTCACGATCCGCCGGCTGGTGCGCCTCGCCGTGGGCTTCGTGCTCGCCTGGCAGCTGCTGCTCGCGCTGATCTGGTTCCTGGCGAGCACGCCGCTGGCGGGGGTGCTGAGCGCGGATCCGGCCGTGGCTGACCGCCTCGCCGCCTATCTCCGGCTGGTGCCGTGGAGCTTTGGGGCACTCGGGGTGACCATGATCATGGTCTCTGTGAACAACGCACTGGGACTGCCGCTGCGCGCCATGATCACCTCGGCGCTACGACTCTTCGCGTGCTACCTGCCGGCACTCTGGGTCGGTGCCCAGCTCGTCGGGCTGACCGGTGCATTCGCCGGAGCCCTGGCGGGCAATCTCGCCGCCGGCGCCACCGCCGTTACCCTCTATCGCGCGGGTATGGCCCGGCTGCGCGGGCCGGAACCCGCGAGCGCCTGAGGATGCCGGGCGCACGCACCGGGGACGGCCGGGATGGCGCCTCACTCCGCGGCGCGGCGCTGGTCGCCACCGCCGCGGGGCTGTGGAGCACCACCAGCATCGTTGCGAGACTGGCATTCACCGCGGGGGCACTGCCACCGCTGGTACTCGGGAGCGTGCGTCTCCTGCTGGTCACGCCGCTGTTCCTGGTCGCCATCGCCGTGCTGCGCGGCCGGCACGGCATCGTG
>NZ_WNXE01000021.1:1525-4447 GCF_010993615.1 Arhodomonas sp. KWT
ACCGGCACGCACGGCGTGGCCGTTCATCACCGGCCTGGGTCTGGCACAGGCCGCCTACCAGGGCCTGTATCTCACCGCCGTGAGCTGGGTCGGCGCCGGCCTCGCGACCCTGGTGACGCTGTGCTCCGCGCCGGTCATTACCGCCGTGCTCGCCGGCGTCGTGCTGGGCGAGCCGCTGACCCGGCGCACTGCGGAGGGTATGGTCGGGGCGATCACCGGCACCGTCCTCGTGGTCGCCTTTGGCGAGACCATCACCGCCGGTCCGATGCTCTGGTGGGGCGTGGCCGCGTCGCTCGCGGCGGGACTGGTCTACGCACTTTTCACACTGCTCTCACGCCGGGCCGGCCACTACTGCCACCCCCTGCAGAGCGCATGCTTCGGTTTCGCCGTCGGCGGCATCGCCCTCGCTCCGGCGGCGGCATGGAGCGCCTCCGCCGCGGCACCACTGACCGTCACCGGTCTCGCTGCGGTGGTCTACATCACCCTGGTCCCGACGTTCGTCGGCTACATCGCCTTCTTTCAGGGGATGCGCGTCACGCCGGCCACCGCCTCGACCATCATCGTCACCCTGGAGCCACTTGTCGTGGCCGTGCTTGCCTGGGCCCTGCTCGGCGAGGCCCTCGGCCCGTGGGGCATGGCAGGCGCCGTGCTACTCACCGCCTCCGTGCTGCGCGTCACCGGTGTCGGACGGCGGCGCTGAGATCTCCAGCGACAGCACCACCAGGGTCCCGCCCTGAACCGTCCAGAGCACGTTGTGACCGGCCAGGGTCACGCCATGGACGCGGTTCTGCTCGCCACGCCGATAGGCCGGCCGGGGATCGAGCGCCAGGGTCTCGGCGATAAGCCGCCGCAGGCCGGCCGGGGCCGCCGCAAGCGCCGCTTCCGCCTCGGCGGCGAAGTGCACCGGCATCGGCGCCGGTGCCTCGTCGAAGCGCACCGGCGGACACGCCTCCGGGATGGCGTCGCTGTAAGGGATATAGGGTTTGATATCGTAGACCGGCGTGCCGTCGACGAGGTCATGCCCCGCGATGGCAAGCCCGCGCCGTCCGGGCATATCCACCACGCGATCCAGAGTGACCACCGACAGCCCCAGCCCGTTGGGCCGAAACGGCGAGCGGGTGGCAAAGACCCCGAGCCGGCGGTTACCGCCGAGCCGAGGCGGGCGCACCGTCGGCGACCATTCCCGCAGCGGGTTGAGATGGAAGCCGAAGATCACCCAGACGTGGCTGCAGGCCTCCAGACCGCGCAGGGCCTGGGGATCGTCGTAGGGCGGCTCGAGCTCGATGAACGCCCTCGCCGAGGGCACCAGGCCGGGCTGGCGAGGCGTGCCGAATTTCTCCGCGAAGTCGCCGCGGATATGGCCTACCGGGGTCAGGGTCACGGCGTTCACGGCCTCCCCAGCCGCTCGGCGAGGAAGCCCTGGAGGGCATCCCATGACGCCATGTCCGCCTCCGGCCGGTAACGCTCGCCGGACCAGACCGTAAAGGCGTGCGGGGCGCCGCCATAGATCTCCATCCGGTGCGGGACCCCCGCGGCGTCCAGGGCGCCGGCCAGCGCAGCGACGTCGCTCATCGGCGAGGCCCGGTCGGCGGAGCCGTGCAGGATCAGCACCGGGGCGCGAACATCGGCGTAATCCTGGCCCTCCGGCGTGCCTAGACCACCGTGGAAAGTCACGAATCCCTGCATGTCTGCCCCGCTGCGTGCGAGTTCCAGCACCGCCGAGCCGCCAAAGCAGTAACCGATGGCGACGGCCCGTTCCGGATCCACGCCCTCCAGACCGCGCAGGGCATTCACGGCCGCATTCACGCGCGTGCGCATCAGGGCGCGGTCACCGTAGAGCTCGCCGCTCCGGGCGCGCGCGTCCTCCACCGTTTGCGGGCGTACACCGGCACCGTAGAGATCCGCGGCGAACGCCGCGTAGCCTGCCCGGGCAAGCATCCGCGCCCGGGTGCGCTCGTAGTCGTCGAGCCCGTCCCAGTCGTGAATGATCAGCACGACGGGCTGGGGCCCCGGCAACGCCGTATTGCGGGCATAGTAGCCCTCGAAGCGCGTATCGCCGGAACGGTAGGAAACGTCCTCGCCGACGATGTCGGCCACCGCGACGGCCGGCAGGCACGCGGCGGCGAGCGCAAGGGTGGTGATGACACTGCGGATCGTCGTCATACGGCCTCCCGTGGCACGTCGTCTGTGCCGGCAGAGATTGCAGTCCTGCGGGACTCGGCCAGACTGTCCCTGCTGGAGTATAGTGGGCGCTCCGGGCCGCTGCGCCGCGACCATGCACGGGCGGCAGACTGCGCCGCCGGGATGACAGGGAGGCCGCCATGACCCACCGTCAACGCCTGGCAAGCTGGCTGTTCGCCGGCTGGCACCTCGCACGCATGCCGGTACCCGACGACCCCGCTACGCTCGCCGCACGACGGCGCTGGTGCCGCGACCACTGCGGCGATTTCGCCGGCCGCTGGTTCGGCATCGGCGCCGCCCTGTGGCTGTTCTACGTCTTCCCGCTGCGCCCCGCGCTGCCGATGGAGACCGACTACGGCTGGCCGGGGATCGCCGCGCTCGTCGCCTTCGTCATCGGCGTGTGGTACATCGTCCGGCAGATCTACGCACAGTCCAAGGTCGGGCCGCCGCCGATCGACCCGCCCATGGACATGCGCGGGCCAGACGACCGTTAACCCCCGCGCTAGCCGGTCTGGCGCTGGAGCAGCTGCAGGTAGCCCTCGAGGACGTCGAGCAGCCGCAGGGCCTCGTCGAGGTCCGCCCTGCCGTCGTCCGCCACCGGCAGGGCATTCAGCCGCTCGCGGATATGGTGAGCATAGTCGGCGGCCGCATCCAGCGTGGTCGGGCCTTCCTCCCACGCGCCTTCGTCCTGGGTGGAATCCGTCATAATCCGTTCCCCCTCCAATGCGTCGCATGGCCCGT
>NZ_WNXE01000021.1:4544-12005 GCF_010993615.1 Arhodomonas sp. KWT
ACAGCTGACGGGTTTCTGGTCCATCCGGGACGATCTCGTCAACGCCGGCGCCCGTTATGTCGATGAGCCGGTGGTCACCGACGGCAATCTGGTCACCTCCCGCCACCCCCCGGACCTCGGTGCCTTCTGCCGTGCCATCATCGCGCGGAGCACCGGCGCAGCCGGGGGTGCCCCCCGATGAGCGGCGGCGCGCACCCGGGCGCCCCGGAACGCCTGTTCGTCGACCACCGCGGCGGCATCCGGCGGTGTCCGCCCGGACAATCGCCACGGACACGGGCGGGGATCCACGGGGTGCTGACCTGCAACGCCCGGGTACTGCTCGTGCGCCCGCCGGGCGGCAACTGGCTGGAGCTGCCCGGCGGCGGTATCGACCCCGGCGAGGACCCCACCAGGGCCCTGCAGCGGGAGCTGCGGGAAGAGGCGGGCGTGCGCGTTGCGGGGGTGGAACTGGCCGCCACCGCCGAGATCGCCATGCAGACGCGCTACTACGCGGCCAACCACGACGAATACTGGCACTACGACCAGACCTTCCGGCTGATCCCGCTGAGCGGTGAGCCAACGCTCCACCCGCCCGAAGAGCACGGCCATGAAGTGCTGTGGCTGCCCCTCGCCGAGCTGCACGGCGAGGCGCTGCACCATCTTCACCGTGCGGCGCTGGACCGCCTGCTCGGCCTGTGCACCTGAACACCGGGCGCACCGGCCACCCGCCGCCGCCCGGCCCCCGGACGGCAGGTTCATTGACACACCGTCACACGGGCGCCCCGGCCGCAGAGGGACGGCCTACAACCGCTCGCGCGCCGCCGCGACCCAACCGTTCACCCGCTCCTGGGAAACGACCATCTGCCGTGCCTTGAGCTGCTCGGTCAGCCGTGCGGCGTCGGTGTCCGCCAGATCGCGGAACGAGTGAATGCCAAGCTCGGCAAGGCGCTTCTGCACCGCCGCACCGATGCCCTTGATGGCGGTCAGGTCGTCCGCGCTACCGCCAGGGTTCGCCGGGGATTGCCCGGTCGCCGCGTTGGCATCCGCGCCACCGGTGTCGGGGGCACCCGCCGAGGTGGGAGCACTTGCCGGTGCGGACGCGGGCTTCGGCGAACCCTCGGCGCTGGCGGCCTCGCCGTCCCCCTGCCCGCCTGCCGGCGTGGCGGAAGCGCGGGGCGCCTGCGGGGTTGCCGGTGCCTCGGCACCCTGCCGTTTCGCCGTGGTCTCGCTCCCGCCCCGGGAACTCGTGGGCGTCGCCTGCGCCGAGCGTTCGCGGCCCTTCGACTCCGGGGCCTCGTCGATCCGCGGCAGCCACCAGAACACCATCTCCATCCAGCGTTTGAGCCATTCCGTCCACATGGCAACCTCCTGCCTATGTCACCCGATCCCCGCTCAATCTAACCGGGACGATGCAGTGCAGCAAACGAAAACCGTCGACCCGATCCGCATGGCTGGGTACCAGGGCGCAGACGTGCCCGTGCCCATCGCGTATCCTGCCCGCGGTCGGACACCTGCAGGATAGCCGCCGAACATGTCCCGTCTACTGATCAACCTACGCGACGTCCCCGACGACGAGATCCTGGAGCTGCGCGGCATGCTCGAGGCCAACGGCATCCCCTACTTCGAGACCGAGCCCAACCGCTGGGGCATCTCCATGGGGGCGATCTGGCTGGAGGACGACGACGATCTGGAACGGGCCCGGGCGCTGCTCGCCGACTACCAGGCCGAGCGCCAGCGCCGGGAGCGCAACGACTACCGCGAGCGGCTCGCACGCGGCGAGGCCGACACCCTCTGGCAGCGCGCGCGGCGCCGGCCGCTGGCAGTCCTCTTCTACTGTGCTGCCGCGGCGCTCATCCTCTACCTCTCGACCCAGCCCTTCCTGGATCTGGCACTGCCCTGAGCGGCGGTGCTCAGACCGCATCCAGCACGCGCTGATGCATCTCCCGGGCCCGTTCGTCCGGGAGCACGAAACGCACGCGCCGTACCGAGACGAGTCCACGGGCGGCCTCACGGACCGCGTGCATCGCCACCGGCGCGGCCTCCGCCATGGGATAACCGAAGGCACCGGTGGACAGCGCCGGGAAGGCGACCGACGCCAGTCCGGCGTCGTCGGCCAGCTCCAGCGCCCGGCGGTAACAGCGCGTCAGCAGCTCGTCCGAGGGCGTGTCGCGGCCGTACACCGGACCCAGACAGTGGATGACGTGCGGGTTCGGGAGTCCGTGACCGCCGGTCATCACCGCCTCGCCCGGGGCGATAGGCGCCAGCGGCGCACACTCCTGCGCGAGGCCGGAGCCAGCAGCGCGGTGGATGGCCCCGGCGACACCACCGCCCGGCATGAGGCGGGCATTGGCGGCGTTGACGACAGCGTCCATATCCGGCTGGCGGGTGATGTCGCCGACGACGCACTCGATCTGGACCTTACCGTCTCCTGTGGCCATGACCCATCCTCCGTGCCTGTCTGTGCGATCGGCCCGGTCACCGGGACCCGGCGTCCGCCGGCGGCGGCGACGGCGCCGGCCCCGCGGGGACGACCGTGCCAATGACCCGGTCCGTACGGCACACTGTGGCGGCAGCCCGCGCACCGTCAACCCGCGCGTGCCGGGATCACACCGGCAGGGAGACGCCCGATGCCCATCAACACCAACCGCTGGAACCGCTGGCGGTATACCGTCTACACCCCGATATACGATACCGTTGCCGGCGGCTTCGCGCGCCAGCGCCGTCGCGCCGTAGCGCTCGCCGGCCTGGTCCCCGGCGAACGGGTTCTCCTCTCCGGCGCGGGCAGCGGCCTAGACCTGACGGCAATCCCCACAGACACTCCGGTGACCGCGGTGGACATCACCCCGGCGATGATCGCCCGCCTGCGACGGCGCGCCCGCCGCGCCGGGCGCGAGGTGGACGCCCGGGTCATGGATGCCGCGGCGCTGACGTTCCCGCCCGCGAGCTTCGACGTGGTGTTTCTGCACCTGATACTGGCGGTGATCCCGGACCCGGTGGGCTGTATCCGGGAAGCGGCGCGGGTGCTCCGCCCCGGCGGGCGGGTGGTGATCTTCGACAAGTTTCTCGCCGACGACGCCCGGCCGGGGCTCGTGCGCCGTGCCCTCGACCCACTGGCGACCGTCCTCGCCACGGGCCTCAACCGCCGCGTCGGCCCGCTGCTGAACGCCGCCGGACTCGAGCGCGTCCATGACGAGCCCGCCGGCCTCGGCGGGCTGTTCCGGATCGTCGTCGCGCGTCCTGCTCAGGCGGTCTCCGGCCCGGCATAGAGCCGTGCCAGCGCCTGCGGGTCAGCGATACGCAGCCAGCCGCGGTGGCGCTCGATCCAGCCGGCGTGCTCGAAATCCCCGAGCAGTCGGGTGATCACCTCCCTCGCGGTGCCGAGCTCGGTGGCGAGCTGCTGGTGGGTGGCCCGTACCGTGTCCGCCTCCGCACGGTCCACAAGCAGCTCGGCGAGACGCGCATCCACCCTACGGAAGGCAAGCTCCTCGACCAGCAGCATCAGCGACTGCAATCGCGCGCCATAGCTGCGCAGCACCATGTCACGGAAGGCCGGCGAGCCCGACATCAGGTCGTCGAACACCGCCGGGGGCACCAGCAGTGCCTCGCTCGGACGCTCGGCGACGGCGGTGGCGTGATAGAGCCCCTCGTCGAGGAGACAGCCGATGGACAGCGTACACATCTGCGCCGGCAGGATGCGGTAGAGCACGATCTCGCTGCCGGCCGCGGACAGCATCTGAACGCGGATGCTGCCGCTGTGCAGTATGGGCAGACCGCTACAACGCTCCCCGAGCCCGAACACCCGCTGACCGGCCGCGAAGGCGACCTCCATGCCGTCGGTAATCAGGCGCTGCCGGGCGCGCTTGTCGAGTTCCGGCAGCCAGTCCATACCCCAGGTCGATGACACGGCACGCCCTCCCTGTCGTGGCGACCAATGGTGACAAAGTCACTGACCGATGCCGCTATTTTCCGGCATTATGACGATGGGAAAAAGGGAGGTTATAAGGATATGAAGGCAAACGTCGGCACTATCGACCGTGCGGTACGGGCCATTGTCGGGATCATTCTGATCGCGCTGGTGTTCGTGGGGCCGCAGACGCCCTGGGGCTGGATCGGCCTCATCCCCCTCGCCACCGCGGCATTCAGCTTCTGCCCGGCCTACCGGCTGCTCGGTCTCAACACCTGCCGCATCCGCGGCAGCCACTGAAACCCTTTCGGAGGGGCGGTCCGCCGCCCCCCTCCGAAGGCCGACCGATCGGCTCCTCACAGAGGTCCTGTCGTGCGTCGGTCAGTCGACCTGACACCTGACAATCCCTCTGGGAAGGTTAGTACAATGGAGGCCGTCGCAGACGAGCGGGTGACGAAGTGACCATTCCCGCGGACCTCTTTCCCGCCTCCTGGCTGTGGCTCGCCAACGCCCTGCTGGCCGCCTTGCTGGTGGCCGCCGTGCGGCGTGCGCCGTGGCGTCTGCTGGAGCGCTCCGAGCTGCAGCACGTGTTCTATGCCAGTGCCCTGCTGGTCGCGCTGCTCTGGCAGATGCGCGCCGGCATCGCCCCGGAGCTGCAGCTCCACCTGCTGGGCATGACCAGCCTCACCCTGATGTTCGGCTGGCGGCTCGCGATCGTGGCCGGCACGCTGGCGGCGGCGCTGTCCATCGTCGCCACCGGCGGTGCATGGCCGACGCTGGGTATCAGCGCGCTGCTCGGCGCCGCCCTGCCGGTGGCCATCACCCACGCGCTCTCCAGGGTGGTCGAGCGGGTCCTGCCGGCCCACTTCTTCATCTACGTATGGGTGAACGCCTTCCTGGGTGCGATGATCTCGGCGGGCACGGCCTACCTGTGTCTGATCGGCCTCGCCTCCGCGGCGGCCGCCTCGGCGGCCGCCCTCGCCCCGGACTACCTGCCGGTGCTGCCGCTGCTGATGTTCCCGGAGGGGTTCATCAACGGCGCAGTCATGACCATGCTCGTCGCTTACCGCCCGGAGTGGGTGAGCAGCTTCGACGACGAGCGCTACCTCAACCGCTGAGTACGCCCGCGTCGCGCCCGGTCAGCCGGTGACGTCGTCGCGGTGCTCGTCGATCCACAGCACCCGGTCGGAACGGGCCTGCAGGTCCGTGGACACACCGGCCGAGAAGACCGCCAGCTCGACACGCTTGCCGCTCTCCGAGAGATGCTCGACGGCGTCGATGAGATCGCCGTCGCCGGACGACAGCAGCAGTGTGTCGTAGCGGTCCCTGTGGATCAGCGCGAGGGTGGCGAGGCCGACGTCCACGCCCATCTGGCGCTGGTTGACGAGGTTGTGGGCGTCACCGCCGTGGGGACAGGCAAGGTCCACCTTGGTGCCGCAGTCCTGGCAGTAGGCGTTACGCACCCGTTCGTTCTTCAGCCCGTAGAGCTTGACGATCAGGTTCGGCCCGGCCGGGGCGGCGGTCTGCAGCCAGCCGTGGAACCGGTCACGGGCCTCGTGGGCCTCGTTCTGCACGCTGTTGAGATAGTAGCCGCGCCAGACCGGGCCGAGCTCGCGTTCGACGAGATCCCGCAGCTTGAGGTAGTCGACCCGCTGATTGGGGCCGAAGGCCTGCATGTTGACGGCGTGGATGTAGCTGGCATCGATCAGCCAGAGGCGGCGGCCGGGGGCGGTGTGGGTCGGTTCGTGCTCGCTCATGGTCCGCCAGCATACAGGAGTCGGGGAGGCGTCGCCGCCATCGCGATCCTCACCCGCCGTGACGGCGGGCGGCGCGGTTGATCTGTATGGACCAGCTCGCATGGGCGAGCACGGCCCCGAGCCCGAACACCAGCAGCGGCGCGAGTGCGCCCTCGGCGTGCTCCGGGCGGGCCCCGCGCAGCAGCCACAGCGCCACCCCACCCACCGCCAGGGTCGGCACCGTAACCACCGCGCGGCTCAACGCCGGGCTGTCCGGCAGGGCCAGTGGCCCGGCGAGCATGATGAATGCCGCCAGCGTTCCCACCCAGACCCCGGCCAGGAAGTCGCCGGGCAGCGTACCGGCAGTGAATCCCATCACCGGTGCCACCAGCACCGCCGCCAGCAACGTACCCGCGGCAAGACGCCGCCTCAGCGCCAAGAGATCCGTCCCGTTCACGCGTCCCTCCTCACTCCGTGCCGGCCGCACCGGCGCTCTATGACGCCGCGATCCTACTAAGGCGGTCACGCCGACGCCACCTCCGGCGGTCAACGCAGGCCGCACACGCATCGTCGGGGTGACGGCACGACGACCGCGCCGGTACCCTCCTGCAGGGAGGATGCAGGAGGGGGCGGCTTGATGCTGGGACGACTCGCCAAGTCTCTAATGGCGCTGGCGGTCGCGGTGGCGTTCGTGGTGATGGGCTATCGCTGGCAGCAAAGCGTGAAGGACACGATGGCGGACGCACAGGCGGTCGACGCCACGGTGATCGCCACCGGCGTCGAGCGTCAGGAGGACGACACCGGTGGCCAAACGACGGTCTCCTTCACGCCGACGGTCCGCTACCGCTTCGACTACCGCGGCGAGGGCCACACCACCGAGGGGATCTGGCCCGCGGCCACGGTCAGCGGCGAGCGGGACTGGGCGACGTCGTTCATCGAGGACTACCCGGTGGACGCGACGGTCACGGCGCACGTCCCCGACGGTGAGCCGGACCGCGCCTTTCTCGTGAACGAACGCACCTACGGGCCGTGGATCCCCATGGGCATCGGCGGCGTGCTGCTGGTGCTCTCGCTCTACGACCTGCTCCGGGCGCTACGCCCCTACCAAACCTAGCCGTGTAACCCCTCACCCCCGAGGCATACAATGTCGGCTGCGCCTGACAGCCAACATCGTCGCGGACGGGATCCCGGGCGGGTAGGTCGTGCACGGCCGCAGGCCGTGTGCAACGCTGCCGGAACGGGCCCGGAGTGTCGCACGACCTACCCGAAATTCCATTCGCTACCCTGGAGCAGGGTAAAAACACTGCGCCCCTATCCGGTCGCCTAGCGTTCGCGGCGCGCGGCAAGCCGGCGCCACAGCCAGCCGTCCGGGCGCTGCTCGCCGCTCGCCACGTAGCGGAAGACGTCCCGATTGGTCACGGTACGCTGCATCCGCGCCCGCTCCCCGTGACGCGCGCAGAGCAGCACGCGGTCCCCGCGGGCCAGGGTGCGATCCGGTCCCGGCAGCAGCCACGACGTGTCGCCGCGCTCGATCATCAGCACTTCCGCGGCAAGGGCGAGATCGCGCTCGCGTGGATCGCGCAGCAGCTCCGCCACCGTGAACGCGGCACCCTCACCCAGCGCCGTGAACAACGCCGGGGCCTCGGCTGGCCCGACGGTCAGCGTCCAGACCTCCGGCGAGGCCTCACCAACGCGGGCGTGCCAGCGCTCGAGCAGCGTCCCGATCCACTCGTCGTCTCGCTCGCGGACCGCCTGGAGGAAGCGGGGCAGCATCGGGGTGGCGAGCAGCCGGAGCATGCGCACCGCCATGATGCTGCTCGACTCCATGATCCGGTCCACCGC